>NZ_BAAGZM010000087.1:0-11231 GCF_054778495.1 Hymenobacter agri | reverse complement strand
GTGGCCGCCAACACGGCCGCCGCCCGCCTGCCCGAGTCCGAGCTCAGCGCCTTGGCCGACCGCCTCTTCGCCTGCCAAACCCCCGGCTACACGCCCGACGGCCGCAAAACCTTGGTGCTACTCGACGGGCAGCAGCTGGCCGACTTCTTCCGTAAGTAGAGACGCAACATTTTGCGTCTCATCGCTGAACGGTGCGCGGTCAAACCATTGAGCAATTCCGTTTGAATTACCGAACGATTCTGTTCAACGACGAGACGCAAATATGCGTCTCTACTGCGGGCGCATCCCAAGCGTTCTAGTTTTGCGCCCGCTACATCTCTATTGCCCGCCCGCACATGCGGGCGTTTTCTCCGAAGCATGTTCAATCTCACGCCTACCGTTCGCAACCTCCTCATCGCGAACGTCCTTTTTCTGGTAGCTCAGCAAAGCCTGCTGCCGTTGCTCACGCAGGTCGGCAGCCTGTATCCCGTTGGTTCGCCGTACTTCTTTCCTTGGCAGTTCTTCACTTATATGTTTCTGCACGCGGGCTGGGGGCACTTGATTTCTAATATGATAGGCCTTGTTGTGTTTGGGCCCATGTTGGAAGACCGGTGGGGCGCGTCGCGGTTCCTCACCTTCTGGCTAATTTGTGGCGTGGGAGCAGGCCTCATCTACGAGGGCGTGCGCGGCTACGAACTGCACCGCATGGAAGTGGCGCGGCAGGAGTTTCACCGGTCGCCCACGGGCGGCGATTACGACCATTTCTTCAGCACTACTTTTCCAGAAGCCTCCGGCTACGAGCCGTTGGCCCAGGCGCTGGTGCAGGAGCCCAACAACGCCGAATACATCGCCGCTGCGACCCGCAACGTCGACCAAGCCGTGGCTGATACCTGGAACTCGCGTAGTGGTGGCATGCTGGGCGCCTCGGGAGCGTTGTTCGGGCTGATGTTTGCCTTTGCTTACCTGTTTCCGAATACGGAAATTTACCGAATGTTCATTCCGTTTCCCATAAAAGCGAAGTACCTGGTTTTCTTTTATGCCATGTATGAGTTGTATGTGGGCATTCATCGTGTGCCCGGCGACAACATTGCCCACTTTGCCCACCTCGGCGGTATGCTCATCGGCTTCTTTGTGGTGAAATACTGGGAAGGCCGCCGCGAACGGTTTTACTAGCCGTTGGTTTAGCAGAAGGCGGGCGCGCCGCGCCGGCCGTTATTCATCGTTTACACTCCGCGATTCATGAGCATTGTTCAAGATATCCGCAGCACTTTCAATCGCCGCGACAACGCCCTGATGCAGCTTATCTGGCTGAACGTGCTGGTATTTGCCGCCCTGATTCTGCTAAAGTTCATCCTGAAGTTCAGCAGCGCCATCGGTTACTACCCCACGGTGACGGCACAGTTGCAGATTTCGTCGTTGCTGCCGGTGCTGCTGCGCCACCCTTGGACGCTGCTTACCTACGCTTTCACGCACGAAGAGTTTTTTCACATCCTCTTCAACATGCTGAACTTATACTACTTCGGCCAGCTGATACGCGAGTATCTGGGCGACCGGCGGCTGGTGAGCATCTACATCCTGGGGGCGCTGGCCGGGGCTGTGTTGTTCCTGCTGACTTACAACTTTGTGCCGGCGTTTCAGGCGGGCCTGGGCACGCCAATGGTGGGCGCTTCGGCGGCCGTTACGGCCATTATCGTGGCCGGGGCCACGCTACTGCCCGACTACACATTCATGCTCATCCTCATCGGCCCGGTCAAAATCAAGTGGATTGCGGCCGTGGTGGTGCTCATCTCGCTGGCCGGCGTGAATGGCGGCAACCCCGGCGGCGAAATTGCCCACCTCGGTGGAGCGCTGTTGGGCTTCGTGTTCATTCGGCAGCTGCAGGCCGGGCGCGATTTGGGCCGGCCGGTGCAGGCCGTGGGCAACTGGTTCAGTCGCCTCACCAGCCGCCAGCCCACCATGCGCGTGAACCGCAGCGAGCGCCGCCCGGCGCCAGTGGCAGCCTCAACCAGCGGCGCGGCCCGCAAGCCCACCGCTCCCGACCAGCCTTTGCAGGACGAAATCGACCGCATTCTCGACAAGATTTCGCGCTCCGGCTACGAAAGCCTGAGCAAGGAGGAGAAGCAGAAGCTATTCCGCGCCAGCCAGCAGTAGGATGCGGCGGCCAGTCGACGTAGCTCAGCGGTAATTGGTCGGCTGAATTGGTGCCCTGCGCTTATGCTTTTCTTTTTGTGCTTCCTGCTGATAACGAGGCTGGTCGTATTGCCCGTGGTTATCCTACTGCACGAGTTGGGGCATGCTGTGCCCGCGCTGCTCTTCACGCGTGCTAAGGTGACTGTTTATTTAGGCTCTTATGGCGACCGCGACCATTCGTGGCGTGTACAGATTGGATTGCTGGAATTCTACTGGAAGAAGTGGAGCCTGAATTGGTCGGGCGGAATGTGCGTGCCCAGCAGCCAGAACATGACCTCCGCCCAACGGGTAATCATGATTTTAGGCGGTGTAGGAGTGACTTTTGTAATTGCTGCAATTGGCTTTTACGGAGCGCTGGTGCTCGACCTGCACGGCTCAATAAAGCTGTTTATGTTCCTGCTGGTCATATTTGCGACCGTCACGCTGGTAACCAACCTCGTGCCCCGCGAACATGATGGCATGCCCAGCGATGGCCTGGCTTTACTGACGTTGTTGACCGGCAAGAAACTACAGGCAGATTTCGGTCCCACCCTGCAGAATCTGATTGCCCGGTCCCGGGAAGTAGCAATCGATTTGGGATACGACCATATTTCAACACTGCATGTGTTTTTGGCCGATTGCACCATGCCTTATGCTTACTCGCTCACCAGCATGTTCTTTGCGGATGCTGAAGCGCGGCAGACCTTTTACGAACAGCATCGAATCGGGACGGCAAACGAGAATGTCGGCTCGCTGCCGCTTACGGTAGAATTCGAGCAGGCATTGCGGCTAACATCGTCGACGCGTCGGCACGGGCTGAGTTGGTCGCTACACCCCTGTCATTTGTTTCTGGCCGCTGCCGAAGTGCCTTCTTCAAACTTCTACCAGCTCGCCGCCAACACTCCCGACCTGCAGCAAGTATTGCTAACGTATTACCGCCCGTTCGATGAACTGTGGTCGCGCTAAGGATTACTAAGAATCCGTAGAAGTAAGGCGCTGGATGAGAATTCATCTATGCTATTGGGACTACCCTGCAATAACGTAACACTAGAGAAGCAAGGCAGGTAGCAGCTTCCTTATTTGCCTTGATTACGTGAGCATTGCAGCTGACTTCTCACCATTCCGCGCCCGCCAGCAGTAGCGGGCTTGGCTAGGCGCTTAGCCACTGCTTGGCCAGTTCCACATCCTTAAACAGCCGAATTTCGAGCTGATTGCCCACCCGCGTCACCATTTCTTCGGCCGAGGCCTGCCCGAAAATACCCGGCGACACGATGTGGGCGAAGCGTTTCAGTCCCAGCGCCAGTACCTGCGGCATCCAGTTGGTGGCAATCCAGTCGTTGGCCGAGTTCCACGAGCCGATAACCTCGCGGTTATCGTTGAGCATGTGGGCGCAGCGGTTTTCGCGCAGGAAGTCGATGGTGGCCTGGCAGCCCTGAATGACCTTATCGGTGGGGAGTACGCCCGTCCAGTTGTTGTAAATCCACTGGTTGGCCTCATCCAATTCGATGGTTAGAAACACTTTATCGAACGAATTGGTGAGGGTGGTTTTCATGGAGTAGGTCAGCTAATAGGCGGGAATATTGCAAAGTAAACATATTTTCAGACAGGGCTGAGCTTATGTTCCACGGCTTACCGGGGCATCAAACGGCGGGAAATGGCTTGTGCTTCGCAGTCATATATTTACCCGGTCCTGTTCCGTTTTTTTAGCTGCATCCATGTTTTCTGCCGAGCGCATACTGTCCATCCGTAAAAGCAAAGGGCTTTCGCAGGAACTGCTGGCCGAGCAGTCAGGCGTGAGTTTGCGCACCATTCAGCGAGTCGAGCAGGGCGAAACCGTGCCGCGCGGCCACACTATGCAGGCATTGGCCACGGCCCTCGACGTACCCCTTGATGCGCTGCTGGCCCCACCCGCGCCCGCCGCCGGAGTGGCAGCGACTCCCCGCGAAGCCACGGCGATAAGTGTGCCGCTCCCCACCGCGCCGCCACCGGCCGCGGCTTCCGCCAACTCGGCGCTACCCGCCGACCCACACGTGCTGCAGCTACTCAACCTGAGCGCGCTGTGCCTGCTGGTATTCCCGTTTCTCAACCTGCTGGTGCCCTACCTGCTCTGGCGCAAGCACCGCCACGACACCGCCCACGCCGCCGAAGTGGGCCGGCGGGTACTTGGGTTTCAGGTGCTGTGGCAGGTGGCCAGCTTCTTCAGCTACCTGATGGTGCTGCTGCTGCAGGCGGCTTTTTTCTTCTATCTCGGGGTGCGGCTGAAGGGCGTATTTCTGGGCGTTTTCGTGCTCACATACTTGATTAATGTGGTTGTCGTTGGCTACAACCAATGGCTGCTACGGCAAGGACGGCTCGATATTTACCCCGTTCGATTGTAGTCGAATGGTTTGTTACTGATTTAAAGTCAGTGACTTGAATGAAGTGGCGGCAAAATGTCGTCCCAATGGCGCAGGGAGTAGGGTAGAAGGCCGGGTAGGTTTGCCCCAGTCTTCCACCCCTTCTTTCTGCATCCATGAAAGTCCTCGCCAAAATCCTGCTAGCCATTTTCGCCCTGTTCCTGCTGAGCGGCATCGGCGGCTATTTCTACTTCCGCAAGCAGTTTCAGGCGCCGGCCAATCAGTTGGTGGTATCGCAGCTGCCCGCCGCCACTTCCTTCGTGTGGGAAGCCACGCCCGAGCTACCGCACGCGGCGCTGCTGGTGCCCGTCAGCATCGCCGGCTGCCCGCGCACCTGTTACCTGCAGTTCGATACCGGCGCGCCGTACTCGCTGCTCAAGTCCAACGCCCTAGCGGTGCTGCGCGCCAACTACCCAGCCACCCGCGCCACGCTGGCCGCGTCAGGCGACTCCGTGCGTAATTTTCAGTTTACCCTTGGCGGCCGCCCCATTAAAGCCCGCCGCATCTGGGTGCGGCCCTACGCCAGCGCCGCGCAGCTGCCCGCCAGTCCGGCCGAGCCGTTCATTATCGGCACGCTGGGCACCGATGTGCTTGACGGCCGCGTGCTGGTCATCAACTACGCCCGGCAGCAATTCAGGCTGCGCAACGACATGCCCGACAGCCTCGCCCGCCGCGCCACCTTCGTGCCCATGAGCTTCAAGGAGCGGCGGGTGCTGCTGAAAGTGGGCCTGCAGGGCCAGGAAAAGGAATTGATGTTCGACTCGGGCAGCAGTGCCTTCGCCCTGCTTACCTCGCAGGCCAACTGGGAGCAAATGGCTCAGCCCGCCGCTCAAGCCCAAGCCGTGCCCGTAAACTCCTGGGGCAAAACCCTGACCGCGCACACCGTAGCCACCGATGCGGCCATGCAATTCGGGGCTTCCACGGTACCGTTGCACACCGTCACCTATATCGACGGCACCACCTTCGTGCAGCGCACGCTCACGCGCTTCTCGGGCATGGGCGGCATGCTGGGCAACGCGCCCTTTAGTCAGCGCACCATCGTACTGGATGTGAGGAACGGACGGTTTGGGGTAGCGCAGTAAAACGGTTGACCAACAAAAAGCCCCGCCGGAATGTCCGGCGGGGCTTTTCTGTGAACTTCTAAACGCTGCGATTAAGCAGCGGGCTGGGCGGCGCTCATCTTGTCGAGGGCGTCCATCACTTCTTTCACGTGGCCGCGCGAGGTTTCGAGCAGGGCTTTCTCTTCGTCGTTGAGTTGCAGCTCGATTACTTTCTCGATGCCGTTTTTGCCCAGGATAACCGGGGCACCCAGGTACACGCCGTCGATGCCGTACTCGCCTTCGAGCTTGATGCACACGGGGAACACGCGGCGCTGGTCGCGCACGATGGCTTCCACCATTTGGGCCGCGGCCGCGCCGGGCGCGTACCAGGCCGAAGTGCCCATCAGCTTCACCAGCTCGCCGCCACCGTTGGTGGTGCGGGCCACGATGGCGTCCAGCTCTTCTTTACCAATGAGTTCGGTAACGGGGATGCCGCCTACGGTGGTGTAGCGGGGCAGGGGCACCATGGTGTCGCCGTGGCCGCCCATCAGCACGGCCTGGATGTCTTTGGGGCTCACGTTCAGGGCTTCGGCCAGGAAGGCGCGGTAGCGGGCCGTGTCGAGGATGCCGGCCATGCCGAACACCTTGGTACGGTCAAGGCCGGAGGTGAGGTGGGCCTGGTAGGTCATCACGTCGAGCGGGTTGCTCACGATGATGATGATGGCATTGGGCGAGTATTTTACCACCTGCTCGGTCACCGATTTCACGATGCCGGCGTTGGTCGAAATCAGGTCGTCGCGGGTCATGCCGGGCTTGCGGGGCAGGCCCGAGGTAATCACCACCACGTCGGAACCAGCCGTGCGGCTGTAGTCGTTGGTCACGCCCACGGTGCGCGAGTCGTAGCCGATAATCGGGGCTTTCTGCCAGATGTCGAGGGCTTTGCCTTCGGCGAAACCTTCCTTGATGTCAACCAGAACAATTTCGTTGGCGATTTCACGGGTGGCGAGCACGTCGGCGCAGGTTGCGCCCACGTTGCCGGCTCCGACTACGGTAACTTTCATAGGAGAGTGGTTGGTTGTTGGGGGAATACGGCCGCAAAAGTACGGCCGGGAGCCGCAACAACGAGTACCCCGAAATTTCATTTCGGCCCGGTGGTGCAATCGTGCGCGCAAAACGTGCCCGATGGGCCGAAATATAATTTCGGGGCATCCCGCTTTACAGCGACACCCGCACCGAAGCCAGCACCTGCGTGGGACGCAGCTGGTAGGTGGTCTGGGCCAGCTGGAAGGGGCTCACGAAGCTGTACTGGTACTGCCGCGTGTCGAAAATATTGCTCCAGCGCAGCTCCCAGTCAATTTTACGGCCTTTGGTGGGCATGGTGTAGCGGTAGAGTAAATCGGCAAACAGGGCCTGCACGGTGGGGGCCGGGCCGCGGCTGTTGTAGTAGTCGCCGCTGAGCGTGAGCTGGTGTCCGCCTACCGGAAACAGGCTGGTGCTGGCGTGGTGCTCCTGCACTAGCGCGGTGGCGGTGGCGGGCCCATCGGCCACGGCGCTGCGCAGGGCCGTGAGCACGGCGTTATACTCCAGGCTGCCCCATTCAAAAGCCGATACATTGGCCTTGAGGCTGGCCGTGCCGTTCTGGATGCGCGTTTGGGTCAGTTGGTCGTTCAGCACTTGCGGCTGCTGGCGCAGGCTGCCAATGAGCTGCAGGCTCAGGTTGGTTTTCCAAGGGCTGATGAACTGACTGATGTTGGCGTTGAGCAGGTGCGTACTGGCGCGGCTGTCTTCGTCGAGCGCCACGTTAGTCAGGGCACCGCTAGTTTCCACCCGGCTGCTGTAGAGCCGGTTGCTAAGTGCACTGCTGAAGGTGTAGTTGGCGTAGAAAAACCGCGAGTTCAACGGGTTCTGGAAAAAAAAGCCGCCGGAGTAACGTTGCGTTTGGGTGCGGGACAAGGGAGCCGCGCTGCGTTGCAGGGTGCGATAGTCGCGCAGGATGTACGCGTAGCTCAGCTGGCTGATGTCGCCAAAATTGTTGCTCAGCCCCGCATCGGCCGACACGTGCCAACGCGAGCCCAAGGTACGGGTCGTGCTCAGAGTCGGTTCGGCCACTACTACGTGTAAATCCTGTCCGGCTTCGAGCGCCGCATCGGTGGCCCGGAAATCGTAGTAACTCACCGGCAGGCTCAGGCTCAGGTCCCAGCTGTCGGTTCGGCGGCTCAGGTTGGGCTCGAGGTAATACCGGCTCCGGTTCCAATGCAGGTCGTTGCGCAGTGGTGGGCCGGTGGCAGCAGGCTCGGCGCTGGTAGTCAGGGCCGAAGTCAGCCGCTGAATTTCCTGCGAAAAGCCCACCCGACCCGAGTAAGCCCAGTTGCCGCGGTTTAGCGTGAAGCCCGCCGAGTTAGTGGTACGAAACGCCGCTTGCCGGGCCTGTTGCCGGGCCGAGTCGTAGGCCACGCCGCCGGTGAGCAGCGCCGCAAACGGCCCCGGGCTCAGGGCCAACTGCTGCGGGCTGTTGTTGAAAAGCGTGAGCGACGACACTTGCAGGAGTTGCCCGCCTGGCAGCGGCCGCACCAGCCCCAGCCGGTTGCTGATGGCCATAAAAGGGTTGCGGGCCTGCTGGGCTACGTGCAGGCCAGTTTCCGCCCGGTAGAGGTCACCGGTTTGGAAGTCCCAGCGGGCGTCCAGGCTCAACGTGTTTTTCAGGTAGTAGCGCTTTTCGTTCTTGATGAAGGCCAGGTCGGCCAGCAGGTTGTTGAACGACGCACGATTCTGCTTGTCCTCCGTCAGCGCTACGGTGCGGTTGTTGGGCAGAAAAAACTGCGTCTTGGTGCCGCCGCTGGCCGTCTGCACGTCGTGCAGGTAAGAGGCGTTCACCCGCACTTGGTTCTCTGGGCTGATGGGAATGAGGTGGTTGGCGCTCAGCAGCTGTACCCGGTTGAAAAGGTAGCGGCTGACACCCACCAGCGGGTACCCCAGCCCTTGGATGTGCGTCAGGTCGGGTTTCTGGCTGCTGAAGTCGCTGTTGCGCGGCAAGTCGCCATTTGTCAAAGGCTTGAGCTGTGCCGATACATCTTCGCCGGTATTGTTGGCCTGATAGGAGTCAAGCAGCTGCTGCCGTCCGGCAAACAACATGGGCGAGAGGTTGGCGCTCCAGAGCGCGCCGAGCGGAGCCGGACCCCATCCGCCACCCAATTGGGCCTGCCCGGTAGCCGTTACTTTTTTGGTCAGCTTAATGTTGAGGGCGGCTTCTTCGGGCCGGGACTGGCCGCCGAGTGCCCGAATGGGTTGGTGGCGTTCCAGCACCTGCACGCTTTGCACGGCCCCAACCGGCAGGTTATTGCTGGCCAGCGTGTAGCGGCCTTCCAGCAAGTCCTGCCCGTTGATGTAGAACTTGTTGATGGGGTTGCCCTCGTAGGAAATGCGGCCATCGCCGTCCACCTCAATGCCGGGCATCTTCTTCAGCACATCGGCAATCACGCGGTCCTGCTTGCCGGCGAAGGCACTCACCTTGTAGCTCAGCGTATCGCCCTGCTTGGTAATGGGCGCGCCTTGCACCGTCACTTCCCGCAGCTGCGTGCTGCCGGCTTGCATACGCAGCGGCACGGTCTGGCTGCGGTTGGCCAGCCGTAGCAGCTGCGTGGCGTAGCCCAGGGCGCGGGCGTGGAGGTACAGCGAGTCGCTGGCGGGCTTGGCATCCAATGTCAGCTTAAAACTGCCATCGGCTGTTGAAATAACGAAGGCAGTAGCCGGGGGCTGGGCTTTCGTTTCGGCTTCGAGCAGAACACCTTCCAGCGGCTGGCCGGCTGCGTTGCGCACCGTGCCCGTGAGCGTGGTTTGGGCCGCGGCTTTGTGGCAGGCCAGCGCCAGCAGTATGAGCAGGTACAGAACGGTAGGCCAGGCAGGGCACATTCTTATGCTTGGCACAGGTCAGGATATTTCGACTCTTTTAGATTGTTCCGGTGCTTCGCTGCTTACCACACGCTGTCTTTTCCTATCCTCCGGAAATTTATTGCTTTAGTTCCAGTGGATTATTCCGCCGCTTTAATTTCGCCAGATAATTTTGCTGTGCACTTTCTGGAACCTTGTTGCCATTGGCTGCCATGCGGTTCAATAGCGTCAATTCGTCGTTGCGCTTAGATTGCTCAAATTTAGATTTTGAAATAATAGGTGCCGACGATTTAGCTGAAAATGGGGCTTCTAATTCAGTAGTAACATCAAATGATGACGGGTTAAGGTCTACGTTCAGCAGGGTGAAAACGTAGTTATCGTGCGTGTCTCGCACTTGTAGAATAAGCCCCGGTAAGCCGTAGAATTTATACGGGCCGTCGCTGACGGGAATGTCACGTGCAAACCACCCTTCCCACATGCGACCGCCGAAGGTAGTGTAAGCTTGCTGGCAATTATGTCCAGCAATTATCTTCTTGCCTGGCCCAATGCGCCAGGCAAACAGGGAAGAAGCCTCCTGATATTGATAGTCTTCTAGGCCGATGACGTCGTGGTAGGAAACCCAGTTTGCCCCCGGCTTCTTTAAAATGGTATAGCGCAATTCGTTTTTCGCGGCTTGCTGTGGTGCATCAAGCGCCCTTTTTAGCCTCTCCATCTCGGGTACACCTTTTAAGCTGGTGTAAACGCTGTCAAGAATATACTTGCCCGTGCTTTCAAAACGAGAAATACCGCTGCTGATTCGCAAAATCATCTGCACGCGCTTGGGAGTATTTACCGCCGAATCGGGTTTGTAGTCCAGCTGATAAATTGCACGCAAGCAAGCCGTCGATTGGGTCGTGAGAGCAGGCTGAGCAATTGCGTCAAGCCTGAATAAAGCGGAAAATGTGATAAATGTAAAATAAAATGCGAGCTTACCCGGGTTCATATAGTATGTGGTTCTTGAGTGCGAAACAGTGGGGCATTTGGCAGCAAGTGTTTCGCAGCGCGCCATTATTTGTTTTTAAGCTGTTTAGAGAGTCGTCGGAACGATGTGTAGACGCATATTGCTGAATAAAATCAACCAAATTGCACGGCTGACGAGACGTGAATATGATTTCTACATGGGGGAAATTCTGAATATCTTCTTTGTATCAGCGAAAATCGCAAAATAAGAGTTAAGGTAGCCCTTCTGCCAGCAAAGGCCATAGGCAAGTAGTAGCCAGCAGAAGGGCTACACAATTAGCAGTCTAAGTGGGTCTGGTAGAACATGTATGCGTTAGCCATTTCTTGTCGAGTGTAGCCAACTACCGGGATAGACCATCCTTGCTTCGGGCAATCGAATGTCATTTCATACAAATATTTTACGCGGGCCGGCTTGACAGCAGCAGCCGTTGGCTTCTTGGCCAGACCAGCTGCTTTCGTTTCATTAGTAGCTGCTTTTCCAGCAAAAGAAATGCTGCAAAGCAGCGCCGCGAAGAACAAGTTTTTTTTCATGGAAAAAGAAAAGAGTTAAAGTATGATTTCCGACTCTTTGCAGGAAATCGGTTCAAGATTTTTGCGTGGCAGCAGTTCTTGCTATTGCCAATTACTGCATAGGGGCAGGCAACCCAGCACAATGCCGACAATGAAGGAATAAATGGTGAATTATTGGCGGTGGTCTAAGTGAGGATGGTTCTGTGATTATGTCGGTCGATGCAAATTTTAATTCGGGCTGCGTGCATGC
>NZ_BAAGZM010000086.1:0-11243 GCF_054778495.1 Hymenobacter agri | reverse complement strand
AACCGGGCGCACGGCTAGCGGCGAGGTGCGCTTCGAGCTGGCGGCGTGGCCCGGCCCGACTTCGCCGCGCGAAGTGCCCGGGCTACACTAATTTTACCGGCTTCAAACCATCCGATTTTATATGTCTGATATCGACAGCCAAAAACAAGCCCTGTTCCGGCAGGTGGCCGAAACCCTACAGCAGCAGGGCTTCCACATTGCCAAAGAAGACCCAACGCGCCCGTGGGGCGGGTTTTTCGTGATTGACGAAGACCAAGCCCAGCAGTTTGCCGACACGTATTTCAACGGCCTGTCGGTCGATAATCTGCGGATTTCGGGCAAGCTGAGCCCGAAAGTGCTGCTCGTGGCGCCGCATCAGCGCCTGAGCTGGCAGTACCATCACCGTCGCGCCGAAATCTGGCAGGTGGTGCAGGGGCCCGTGGGCGTGGCTACCAGCGACACCGACGAGCAGGGCGAAGTGAAAAGCTACCAAGTGGGCGAGCGCATCGTGCTCAAGCAAGGCGAGCGCCACCGCCTCGTGGGCCTGAAGGACTGGGGCGTGCTGGCCGAAATCTGGCAGCACACCGACGCCAGCAACCCGTCGGATGAAGACGATATTGTGCGCGTGCAGGACGATTTCGGTCGCTAAACGCACGCAGAAGCAACAAAAAGCCCGGCATCACCGGGCTTTTTTGTGCTTGCAGGTTGTTGCCGCTATGCGTTTCCCTCCTGAGGCTTTGCCTTCTTCATTGCCTCGGCCAGCGACTGCTGCAGCTTGGCGCCCGAGTCGGCCGGGGTCTCTTCGCTGATGTTGTATTGCTTTTGCAGCCGCTCCCATTCGTCGATGGGAATGAAGACGCCGGTGATTTTGCCTTTGTCGTCGGAGAGATATTTAACGTCCATGTGTAGTGGGGTTTGCGAGGTTGAGTAGCGTGGCAGGAACCCGGTGCGGGCTTACTGGCCGGGGTAATACGTTTTTTCAGCGTGGGCTTTTACGTCTTCGGGATAAAAGCGCACCTCTTTAAAACGGCCGTTGCAGTATAAATCGGCCTGGTCGGTGAAATGTGGCGTACCGGGCCGGCTGCTTTGCCCACCCGTGACGACGGAGCGCGCCACGATGCGCGGCCCGAACTCCACTACCGCCACAAAGCTGTTGCCCACGTTGCCGTAGCGCTTCTTAGTGCCCGAGTAAGCGCGCGCCCCAAATGCCGCCAGCGAGCCCCAGGCCGACGACGTGAAGGCCACCGGCTGGCTGGGTTGCTGGTCGTCGTATTTCTCTTCGATGCGGCCGGTGAGGCGCTGGTAGCGGTTCACGTCGCCCCAGGCCGTTTTCCAGGTGCCAAAATCGCGGGTCAGGTCGTCGAGGGTTTCGGCCAGGGTGGCCACCTTTTCGGCGGGCGAGGTATTGGCCAGTGCAAACCGCACGAAGCTGATGTAGTCGAGTTGCGGCTGGGCTTCGGGCACGCGGGCGCGGGCCTTGGCCAGCAGCCGCTCGGCCCAGTAGATGGCCACCGTCTGGGCCACCGAGGTTTGGGCGTAGTTGTGGTCCCAGGCGCGCAGCACGGCAATGGCTTCGGCCACGGCGGGTGCGGCGGCTTTTTCGGCCGAAGTGGGCTGGTAGGCAGTTAGCAGTGGTGGCAGCAGCTCGTCAAAGGCGGTGAGGTGCGGGTCGTCGGCCGCGGCAATGAGCGTGTCGAGCGTGAACACGGCTCTGCGGCTGAGCACGCGCACGGCGTTCAGACCGCGGTAGTTTTCGGCGTCGGGCGCTTCGTATTTGGGGTATTTCGCGGCCGGCGGGCTGCCGGGGCCGCTCACGGTGAAGGGCGTGGAGTTACAGTTCTGAATGAAGCCGCTGGCGGGGTTGTGCACCTGCACCAACTCGCTCACCGGGTGGAAGCCCTGCCACTCGGTGGCCGCCGTGCTGCCGTCTACCGGCTGGCTCCAGTCGAATTTGGGGTCGCGCCGGGGCATGAAGTTGCCGTGCCAGTAGGCAATGCTGCCCTTACTGTCGGCGAACACCGTGTTGTTCGAAGCGTTGCCGTTCAGCTTCATCACCGTCTGAAAGCTGGCGTAATCGGTGGCCTTGGTGCGCAGGTACGACTGCTGCAGGGCGGCCAGCGGCGCGTTCATCATGCGCACCGCCACCCACTGCCCGGCCGACTTCTGCCCCACAACGGGCCCGTGGTGCGTGCGGTAGATGGTGAAGGTTTTGCGCAACATTTTATCGCCCGATTTATAGGGCAGCGTCACCTTTTGCGCCGTCACGGCGCGCAGCTTGCCATCGTATTTGTAGAAATAATTGCCACCCTTTTCCTCCACCGTTTCGAGGTACTCGTCCATCGAGTCGGCCTGGCTGGAAGTGTGCATCCAGCCGCAATGCTCGTTAAAGCCTTGATAAATAAAAAATTGGCCCCAGGTTACGGCGCCGTAGGCGTTCAGGCCCTGCTGGCTCACCATCTGCACTTCGGAGCGGAAGTAGAACGAGGTGTGCGGGTTGATGAGCAGCAGCGCGTGCCCGCTGGCGCTTTTGCCCGGCGCAATGGCGAAGCCGTTGGAGCCCACTGGCTCCCGGTCGGTACGGCCAAAGTCGGTATCAATCCACGAGCTGGACTTCTGTGCGCCATAAAAATCCTTGATGCGTGCCAGCGGCACCACACTAATGTTGCCACCAATGCTGCCCTCGCTGAACATCAGCGGCATCCAAGGCTGGAAGCGACGCAGCAGGCGGGGCTGCACCGTGGGATGCGTGGCCAGGTAGTAGTTGGTGCCGGCCGCGAAGGCATCGAGCAGCAGTTTCATGTCGGCCGGGCATTTTTTGTAGATGCTAATGGCTTGGGTGCTGTCCAGAAACAGGCGGGCGCGCAGGTCGTGGTAGAGTTGGGTTTCGCCCTCGACTTCGGCTAGTCGGCCAATGGCGTCGAGGTAGTTGGTTTCGACGCGGGCAAAATCGTCTTCGCACTGGGCGTAGAGCAGGCCGAAAACTGCGTCGGCATCCGTCTTGCCGTAGATGTGCGGCACCCCATACGTGTCGCGGGTAATGCTGACCTGTTTCGCCTGCTGCTGCCAGCGCGCTACCTCGGTCGGCGTGAATTTCTGAGCCCGTGCCGCGAGGCTGGTGAGAAGCAGAAGCAGCGAAAGAGGCAGACGCATCGGGCGGGGAATTAGTGGAACAGTGGGCGCGAAAGGTAACGAAAAAGCCCCGGCCGGTGGGCCAGGGCTTAATTTCTATGCTGTCATCCTGAGCGCAGCGAAGGAGCTTCTCACGTCCGAACGAATTGTTTCAACGTGAGAAGCTCCTTCGCTGCGCTCAGGATGACAAACGGGAGCTTACGCCGAGAACGACGAGCCGCAGCCGCAGGTGCTCTTGGCCTGGGGGTTATTGAAAACGAAGCCGCGGGCGTTGAGGCCATCTTGGAAGTCGACTTCCATGCCCAGTACGTACATGGCGTGCTTCTTATCCATGATGAGTTTGAGGCCGTCGAGGTCGTAGGTTTCGTCGGCGTCTTTGGCTTTGTCGAAGCCCAGCAAGTAGCTCATGCCCGAGCAGCCGCCGCCCTGCACGCCGATGCGCAGGCCGTAATCGTCGGGTACGTTCTTCTCCTGAATGATGTTTTTCACCTCCTGCACAGCGCGTTCGGTGAGGCTTATGGGGGCGAGGGTGGCAACGGAAGCCATAGGAAAAATTGAGTTAGCGGGAAGTATAGAACAAAGATACGGCGGTATCGGGGCGTAAACAGCGGTTGGGGCCCGACGGTTCACAGCGTAGTTTTGCGGGCTAGCCAACGCGGCGCAAATACGTAGAACGTCATGCTGAGCTGGTCGAAGCATCTCTGCCGCAGGAGTAAACTCAATCGTTGGAATTACTTGCGCGGTAGAGATGCTTCGGCAAGCTCAGCATGACGTTCTTAAAAAAAAAACTGACTACCTACCGACCAATGGAATCCCCCGCTTATTTCTACGACCTGCTCAAGATTATCCTGCCCGCCCTCATCGTGGCCGGGGTCATCTACTTTCTGTTCAAAGAGTTTCTGGAGAAGGAGCAGCAGCGCCGCCTCATCGAGTTGCGGCTCGAAAGCAATAAAACCACGCTGCCGCTGCGTCTGCAGGCCTACGAGCGCATCGTGCTGTTTCTGGAGCGCATTTCGCCCAACAACATCCTCGTGCGCCTGAGCAGCGCCGGCTCCTCCGCACCCGAGTTTCACCGCTTGCTGCAACAGGAAATCCGGGCCGAGTACGAGCATAACCTCTCGCAACAGCTCTACCTCTCGGCCGATGCTTGGACGGTGGTGAAGGAGGCCAAGGAAAACGTGCTCACGATGGTGAACCGCGCCTACCACGGCATTCAGAACCCGGCGCAGGCCCGCGGCACCGAGCTGGCCAAGCGCATCCTCGAAGGCCTGATGCTGGACGGCGCCGAGCCCACCGCCCAGGCCTTGGCCGTGGTGAAGAACGAGGCCGCGGGGCTGTTTTAAGGATTAGAAACGCTATAACAGAACGTCATGCTGAGCTTGTCGAAGCATCTCTACAGAGGAAGTAATTACTCTTCGCGGTAGAGATGCTTCGACAAGCTCAGCATGACGTTCTTTTTCCTTGTAATGGGGGCTAGCTCCTACACCGCCGCTGCTACCGCCTCAATGGCGCGTTGGTAGCATTCCTCGTAGCGCGGCACAATGTTTTCCACCGCGAACTCCTGCGCCCGGGCGAGGGCTGCGGCTTTGAAGCGCGGCAAATTCTCGTCGTCGAGCACGTAGAGAGCATTTTTTACCATGTCGGGTACGTCGCCGATGTCGCTAATCATGCCGGTTACGCCGTGCACGTTCAGCTCGGGGATGCCGCCGGCGTTGGTGCTCACCACGGGCACTTCGCAGGCCATCGCCTCAAGGGCGGCGAGGCCGAAGCTTTCGTTTTCGGAGGGCATCAGGAACAGGTCGCCCACGCTGAGGACTTCCTCTACGGCTTCGAGCTTGCCCAGGAAGCGCAGGTCGCGGTGCACATCGAGGTCGCGGGCTAGCTTTTCCATGCGGTTGCGGTCGGGGCCGTCGCCCACAAGTAGGAGCTTCGCGGGCATTTTTTCGCGCACGCCCACAAAAATCCGGAGCACGTCTTCTACCCGCTTCACGGTGCGGAAGTTGCTGGTGTGGATGAGTAGCTTCTCGCCCTCGGGCGCGATGGCGGCCCGGAAATGGCTTTTCTCCTGCTTCTTGAAGCGGTGCAGGTCGATGAAGTTGGGAATAACAGTGATGTCCTTCTCGACGGCGAAATACTGGTAGGTTTCGCGCTTCAAATCATCGGAAACCGAGGTGACGCCGTCGCTCTGGTTGATGCTGAACGTAACGACCGGCTCGAAGCTGGAATCTTTGCCCACGAGCGTAATGTCGGTGCCATGCAGCGTGGTGACTACCGGAATGTGAATGCCGCGCGAGCGCAGAATCTGCTTGGCCATGTAGGCCGCCGAGGCGTGCGGAATGGCGTAGTGCACGTGCAATACATCGAGCTTCTCGTTCTGCACAATGTCCACCATCTTGCTGGTCAGCGCCAGCTCGTAGGGTGGAAACTGGAACAGCGGATAGGCCGGCACATACACCTCGTGGTAGAAGAGGTTCTCGTTGAAGAAATCGAGCCGCACCGGCTGGCTGTAGGTGATGAAGTGCACGCGGTGGCCGCGCTGGGCCAGGGCTTTGCCCAGTTCCGTGGCCACTACGCCGGAACCACCAAACGTAGGATAGCAGACAATACCGATGTTCATAGGGGAGCTAACGCGAAAATAAGCCGCGCGTTCTGCCTAACCGGGTTTGGGCGCAGTTGTTAATCAAAACGCCATCTTTCGCATTTTACCTTAACCGCCGCAAATAATTCCCCCAGCGCTGGCCCATAGTAGCGGCGTCGAAGCCGGGGAAAGCTGGTGTACTAAGAAGCGCGGCATGGTTGAAAATAATCCCGGTTATCCCCTAATCCCTCACCTATCCCGGCAAACGCAGTTCCCATTTCTTAAGCCGGCGCATTGCCTGCGGTTGCTAGGCATAGCTGCGGCGTTGGTAATACCGGGGCGCGCCGCGGCCCAGATTGGCGCCGAGGCCCAGGGCGGTAAATTGACCACCTGGGTAGCATTTGGGCTCGATAAAGAGCTGTCGGAACGATGGAGCTCGGCCACGGACGTGGGCTTTGGCCGCCACAGCGACCCCACCGGCGACCTGAACCCGGTGAAGCGGCAGGGTCTGTTCGTCCTCACGCAGGATTTCATTTACCGCCTGAGCCCGCACTGGCGCACGGCTATTTCGGTGGGGTATTGGCGGCGCAATGCGTACCAGGAAGAAGCGCCTTACGACGCCAGCGAAACCAATGCCTACCGCAACGAGCTACGGCCGTTCCAAAAGCTCTACTACGACACGCAGTTTGGCAAGGTGCTCTTCACGAATACTCTGCGGGTCGACTACCGGTTTTATTTCACCCCCGATTTCGGCCGCTGGCCCACGCCTTTCGAATTGCGGCTGCGCGAGATGGTGAATGCCAAAATCCCGCTCGATGCCGACCACCGCCATTGGATTATCCTCAACGACGAAGTGCTAACCGCGGTCGACGACTACAGCGCCGGCACGGCCGACAAGCTGGGCCACCAGTGGAGCCCCTACAAACTGACCGAAAATCGGGCTTCGGTGTACTACCGCCGCAGCTTCCCCGAGCACAAGCTCGACTGGGACATCGGCATCATGCACCAGCGCTGGCGCGAAACCCAGCAGCCGGCCTTCAACACCAGCTACAACCTGATGATGGATTTCATCTTTAAATAAAAAGAGGGCGGAAGCAACGCGTGTTGTTTCCGCCCTTTCACTAAATGCCACTTGGTTCTAAGTGGGCTATTCTTTCGCTTTGCCCGCTGCCAGCGACTTGTAAATCACCTCATGAATCCGGGTGCGGATGTTGTACTGGCGCAGCTTGTTGTTGCCGGCGTCGGGGTACACGCGGTTGGAGAGGAAAACGTAGAGAATGCCGTTTTCCGGGTCCATCCACACGCAGGTGCCGGTGAAGCCAGTGTGGCCGAAGGTGCTGGCCGGCGAGAGGTTGCTGGTGGGGCCTTCGGGCTTGCTGGGGTCGCCGTGGTCCCAGCCCAGGCCGCGGCGGCTGCCGGCCACCTGCGGGCGCGCAAACTCGGTAACCACGGGCGAGGCGAAGAACTGCGTGCCGCCATACTTACCATTTTGCAGGTTCATCTGCATCAGCACAGCCAGGTCGTTGGCGGTGGCGAAGAGGCCGGCGTGGCCGCCCACGCCGCCCACGAGGGCGGCGGTTTGGTCATGCACGGTGCCCTGCAGCTGCTCGCGGCGGTAGTAGGTGTCGTTTTCGGTGGGCGCAATGCAGCTTTTGGGGAAGCGTTGCAACGGGTTGTACGTCATGCTGCCCAGGCCCAGCGGCCGGTAGAAATTATCCTGCAAATAGCCTTCGATGGGCTGGTTCAGAATCTTCTCGCACACCCGCTTCATCACGATGAAGCTGAGGTCGGAATACTCCGTCGGGTACTTGCCCTTGATTTTAGGCAGCAGGCTCGAGCGCATCGTCCAGGCCCATACCGAGTCGTCGGCGGCTTTGGTGCTGTACTCGCCGGGCGCTACCTCGTTGGGGAAGTCGTCGGAGCGGGTGCTGGCGTAGAAGGTGGGCTTGAAGCGGCCGTCGCGCAGGGTGCGCTCCCAGGTGGGAATGCCGGGTTTGAGGCCAGCCTGGTGCAGCAGCACGTCGCGCACGGTCATATCGCGCTTGTTGGTGCGGGCCAGCTCGGGCAGGTAGGTGGCAACTTTCTCATCGAGCACCAGCTTGCCCTGGTCTTTCAGGGCCATCACGGCCTGCAGGGTGCCGGCCACTTTCGTCACCGATGCCAAGTCGTAGAGCGTGCTGCTCGTTACGGGCTGGCTTTGGTCGTAGGTGCAGTAGCCGTAGGCCTGGTCGAACACCACGGTACCGTTTTTGGCCACCAGCACCTGGCAGCCGGGGGCGGCAGCGTAGGTCTGGCTTTCGAGGGCGATGTTGTCAATCTGGGCCAGCACACGCGAATCAAGCCCTTGGCTTTCGGGGGTGGCGTAGCGCAGGCGGTGCAGGTCGAGGGTGGCGATGCCGGTGTTCACGCGCATGGTGGGCGACACCGTAACGGGCAGCTTTCCCCGCGCTGGCAGCGCCCCAAACAGCACCTGCGGTACCACAATCTGGGCCGCGTAGTGGTCTTCGTAGCCACACACCAACGTGCGGGCGCTTTCCAGAAACTTCAGCGAGTAGGCGTTGCCCATGGCCACTACCACCGTTTTCAGCTTGGGGTTGGCCTGCAGCTGCTTCAGGAACTTCAGCGCCCCGTCGCCCAGGCCGTAGTTGTGACTGGGCGTGTTGTTCATGTTGTGCAGGCTCACCACCACCACATTGTAGTCGCCGAGGCGGCTGGCAATGCGGGCAAACGTGGAGTCGGGCGCGTACCGGTCGGGCACGGCGTACACCGGGCCGGGCTGGTACTTATTGAAAATCGTGGCGTACGGCCCCTCAGCCTGCGTGCCGATGGTGATGGCCGCAATGCGCAGCGTATCGAGCCGCTGGAAGGGGAGGAGGTTATCCTGGTTTTTGGCCACCGTCACGGCGTGCTCAAAAATCTGCTGGGCCAGCACCTTCGATTTCGGCTGGTTCAGGCTGTCGCGCAGGGTGCGCATGTTCACGGGCTGGTAGTGGTTCAGGCCGGCCCAATACTTGGCGCGCAGAATTTTCTTCACGCGCAGGTCTAAATCTTCCTGCTTCAGCTTGCCGGCCGCCACTGCTTCGTGGATGCGCAGCAGCGCCGAAGGCACGTCCTCCGAGAACAGCAGCACGTCGTTGCCGGCGGCCAGGGCCATAGCATCCAGCTCGCCATCCTTATACAGCTTGCTCACGCTCTTCATATTGAGCGCATCGGTGAAAACCAGGCCTTTGAAGCCCATCTTGTCCTTCAACAGGTCCGTTACCAGCGCGTGCGAGAGGGTGGTGGTTTTCGCGTCCGTCGTGTCGAACAGCGGCATGTAGAGGTGGGCCACAATTACGCCCATCACGCCGGCCTCGAACGACTGCTGGAAGGGCACCAAATCCACTTCCGTGAGGCGGGCCAGGTCGGTGTTGATGACCGGCAGCGACACGTGCGAGTCGGTATCGGTGTCGCCGTGGCCGGGAAAGTGCTTGGCTACGGCCAATACCTTATTATCCTGCAAGCCCTTGATGTACTGGAGGCCCAGCGCCGCCACGCGGTTCTGATTTTCGCCAAACGAGCGGTTGCCAATCACCGGGTTGCCGGGGTTGGAGTTCACGTCGAGCACCGGCGCGAAATCAACGTGTACGCCCAAAGCGCGCATTTTGCGGGCAATGTCACGGCCCATCTCATACACATATTTAGGCTCGTCCATGGCGCCCAGCGTCATCTGCTTGGCGAAATGGGCCGAGGAATCGAGGCGCATGTCGAGGCCCCATTCGGCATCCATGGCCACGAGCAGCGGCACCTTGGCGGCGGCCTGCAGGCGGTTGGCCATAATGGCCTGGCGCTTGGGGCCGCCCTGCATAAACATCACGCCCCCAATATTATAGTTGCGCACCAGCCGCTCGATGCGCTCCACGTGGCTGCGGTCCTTATTAGAGTACGCGGCCACCATGAAGAACTGGCCTAGGCGCTGGTCGGGCGTGAGCGAGTTGAACACGCTGTCGACCCAGGCCGTCTCGACCGGGCCGGCGGGCAGCGGGTCGCCGGGCATTTTTTTCAGGTCGGCAAACGACAGCAGCAGGCCCGCCATCAAGACTAAAGCGGCAATGCTCAGCTGGAACGGGATGCGCATCAGCCCCGTAGGGTTGGTGGGTTGAGTCAAGGGGCAAACGGGCCGCGGGGGCCGTACTTTTGTCGTGAGGTACTGCGGAACCCGTCAACCGGGTTTAGAGGTTCCGAAGCGGACGGCGACCAACAGCACTCGGTGGTCAGATAAACGGGCGAAAACAACAACCTTCCCCGCGACTGACTCCCTGATACTGACGGCCGTTCCAGCCGCGAAGGTACGCAGAAAACCGCCTCGCGGGTTGATAACGTCCCGGATTTTTGCTTATTGTTTTTCGGCTTCCGGCCTGTTTACGTGCTGGTTAGCTAATTGATTTAGCAGGTTGTGGCGTTAGCCATCGCCTCATTCTTTTTCGGCGCAAGCCGAGCCCTGCGCTACTTTCTATGCCCGATATCATTCACCTGCTTCCCGAATACCTCGCCAACCAGATTGCGGCCGGCGAGGTGGTGCAGCGCCCCGCTTCGGTGGTGAAGGAGCTGCTGGAAAATGCCGTCGATGCCCACGCTACCCAGGTGCAACTCATTGTGAAAGAGGCCGGCAAGCAGCTGGTGCAGGTAGTGGACAACGGCGCCGGCATGAGCCCCACCGATGCCCGCATGAGCCTGGAGCGCCACGCCACCAGTAAAATCCGCAGCACCGAAGACCTGTTCAAAATCCGCACGCTCGGCTTCCGGGGCGAGGCGCTGGCCAGCATCGCGGCCGTGGCGCAGGTCGAAATCCGGACCAAGCAGCGCGAGCACGACACCGGCACGCTGCTGCTCGTGGAGGGCTCCCAAATCACCAGCCAGCAGCCCACCGCCTGCCCTGATGGCACCAGCATCGCGGTCAAAAACCTGTTCTTCAACGTGCCCGCCCGGCGCAACTTCCTCAAGAGCAACGCCGTGGAAATGCGGCACATTCTCGACGAGTTTCAGCACGTGGCGCTGGCCAATCCGCAGATTGCCTTCTCGCTGTACCAGAACGATTTGGAGGTATTCAGCCTGCCGGCCGGCAAGCTCAGCCAGCGCATTGTGGCGCTGCTCGGCAACGGCTACAAGGAGCAGCTGGCGGCCTGCGAGGAGGTGACGCACTCGATTTCGGTGCGCGGCTTCGTGGGCAAGCCCGAGTCGAGCAAGAAAAGCCGGGGCGACCAGTTTTTCTTCGTCAACAACCGCTTCATCCGCTCGGCCTACCTGAACCACGCCGTGCTGGCGGCTTATGAGGGATTGCTGGCCCGCGACACGCACCCGTTCTACGTGCTGTTTCTGGAGCTCGACCCCAAGGCCATCGACATCAACGTTCACCCTACGAAGACGGAAATCAAGTTTGAGGACGAGAAAACGGTGTACGCCGTGGTGCGCGCCGCCGTGAAGCAGAGCCTGGGCCTGCACAACATCGCGCCCTCGCTCGACTTCGACGGCGACGTGAACTTCGCGCCTATCCGCCCGCTGCGCGCCGGCCGCGCCG
>NZ_BAAGZM010000085.1:0-11271 GCF_054778495.1 Hymenobacter agri | reverse complement strand
CCCTTCCGGGCCCGCCAGATGGCGGCCGCCGCGGGCGGCAGCGGCACGCGCACCTCATCGCCGGTTTTGGCTTGATGGAAGGTGAGCACCAGCGTGGCCGGGTAGCCGGGCAGGTCGAGGGATGCCACGTGGTGGGGCCGCAGGGCGCGCAGGTCAGAGTCGCGCAGCAGCAACAGGGTTTGGAACGTGAATAGGGCCGCTTCCTCGCGCAGTTCGTCGTCGGACAGCTCCAAAGCCATGAGTTCGCGCAGCTCAGCCGGCTGCAGCGCCGGCGCGCGGCCGTAACGAGTCTTGATTTTCAGCCATGCCGGCAGGGCCTTGCCCGCCAGGCGGAAGCACTCGCGCAGAAACTTGATGTGCTTGCTGACGGTGCTGTCGACGAGGCCGAGCGCGGCCAGGTGGGCCAGATACTTCAGCAGGTCTTTGCGGGTAAGCTCCAGCACCGGCCAGCCCGGCTGGTAGGCCTCCAGATGGCCTACCACTTGGCGGTAGCGGCGGGCGCTGTTGTAGGGCTGGCCGGGGTTCTCGGCCTGCCAAAGCGCATAGAAGTCGGTAGGCGTCACAGCAGCCGGGGCGGCCTGGGCCTGCTTGCCAGCCGGCTTCTTGCCCAGGGCCAAGCGGGCAGCGGCCACCAGCTCGGCTTCGGTCACGGGCTGGCTGTGGGCCGAAGCCAGGGTGAAGACGTTGCTGACGGCCGTTTCAACTTTCTTCAGCTCGTTGTTAAGGCGGGTGGCGTCGGGGTCTTTGCTTAGAATGACTTGCCGGGCCGCGGGGCGGAAGTGCGCCGGCAGGCAGCTCACGCCGGTGGCCAGCTTGGCGCGCTGGCCGTCCCAGGCCACGTCGAGCACCACGCGACAGCAGCCGTCGGCGTCGGGACGGGAAAGCACTTGGCGGTAGGTGAGCTTCATGATAACAAGGTACGACAGGGCACGAAAAAGCCCCGCCGGATAGGCGGGGCTTTGCTCTAAGCGACTTCTTCGCAAGGCCGGTCGGTGTACCTGAGTGATGAGCTTCGGGGGACGCAGACATCATCCTTTTTATAGGCTATTGTCACAGATGGCTTCTTTTCACAGATTTTATCTGGCATGAATAGCCTCTCAAATCAATGGCACATGCCTTACCCCGTCATTGTCCTATAAATAACCCACAAAGCCTATGTCCATATCCAAGGCACATTGTCCTTTTTTATCCGCCCAACGGCTCCATCCTTTGTGCACCCTGTTAGAGTGGCCACTTAACGCACAGGAAACACCATCCTTATTTCCACATTTTCATCAACTGAAAACAAATGAAAGTCAACATTCTACCTACCTGCCTGCT
This sequence comes from Hymenobacter agri, assembly GCF_054778495.1. Classification (NCBI taxonomy): domain Bacteria; kingdom Pseudomonadati; phylum Bacteroidota; class Cytophagia; order Cytophagales; family Hymenobacteraceae; genus Hymenobacter; species Hymenobacter agri. Next base: position 9,951 of record NZ_BAAGZM010000085.1, on the reverse strand, counting down.
GGCTGCAGGCTTGCTGCTGGGCAGCTATTCGAAATCAGTGGCCCAAACCGGTGCGGCTTATAACGCAACTTACTCCGGCTACAGTGCCGGCATTGGGGTAACGGATAACTACGACGCCGGGTGGACCCACTCTTATGTCGGATTCAATGCGAAACGCAACGGTGGTTCCTGGATTTTGGGAACCGATGGCGCAAACAATGGTGCCTCACTGCTCTTAGGTGGAATTACTGGCGAACTGCGGTTCTTCACTTTCCCGGTTGCCAACCCTTCCAGCGCCCAAACCATCACCGATGCACAGATTGCTGCTACCGTGCCCCGCATGGCCATCAGCAACACGGGACAGGTACGCATCGGCCTGACAATTCCCAGCGCCAGCCATCCCGATTATCAACTCAGCGTGGACGGCAAGCTGGTGGCCAAATCGGCCTACGTAACGTCGACGGGCTGGGCAGATTACGTGTTCGATAAAAACTACCGCTTAGCGCCCCTCTCGGAGGTCGAAGCGTACGTGAAGGCCAACAAGCACCTGCCGGAAATCCCCACCACGAGCGAAGTGGCAGAAAAGGGCATCGACCTGGCGGCCATCAATACGTTGTTGCTGAAGAAAGTAGAAGAGCTGACGCTGCATCTCATCGAAGTCAATAAGCGCCTGGAAGCCGTCGAGGCCGCCAAGCGCTAAAGGGAAGGGCGGTCATTAGCGCACCTGATAGCCGCCTGTCAATGCCAGAAAAACGATGCCGTTTGCCAGGCGTTTTTTCCACTTCCCTTTAATCGACTTCACTCATGAAACACTTTCTTATTCCGCTCGCTGTCCGCTTGCTCCATAAGCCGCAACGGCACATCGTCATGTTGCTTCTGGCCCTCACCGCCCTGCTGGGTAGTCGGCCGGCACAGGGGCAAATCACGTTGTCTAATTTTAAAATCGACAACTCGACAAGCTTCAAATTCTATACGACCACTGCTGCGTCCAGAACGGCCACCTTTACGGTACAGGCGAGTAGGCCCATCAGTTCGGGAGACATCCCCAACGTCCGCATCTTCCTAGTGGGGTACAATCCCGAACAATGGATTACGACCACCACGACGGGCTTCCCAAGCTGGACGTATAATTCTAATGGCACAGCCATGATTGCCACGATTACGGGCTCCTTCCAGTTGTCATATGCAGCGACAGGGGGCGGCCTCTACACCGGTCTGCAAATCGCAAACATGGTCGGTATCAATACCGGCAGTCGAAGCTCCATTATTCCCATCACCTTCATCTCCAACCCTAACACAGCCATTACCCTGAGCAACTTCCGCATAAGCGACCCGACCACGAATCCCAATAATGGGTTGTCGGTCAACGTCAACTCGGTGCCCCGGACGGTTACCGCTAGCGTTTCGCTGAGCAAAGACCCAGGCTATACGGATGAGTTTGCGGTGCAGGTCAGAGGAAACAATACGGGCCTCATCTCATCCACTACGACAAGTAGTTCAGCCTGGACGCTTACCAGTGCGGGCCAGAAAACGTGTACAGTCAGTTGGTCGTTTTCCGTCAGCACAGCTAACGTTCCCATCGCGAATACCCAATTTACGACCGTAGCTACTTCGGCCGTTCCGACCGGGTATCTACTGGGCACTGGCACGAGCACGGTGGCCATCAACCGGGTAGCCGACCCACCCTCTACGCCTTGCATTAGCGACGTCTTTGTACAAAACGTCACCTTTTCGGGCAACAAGGCTTCGGGGCAGAACCTCTATGCGGGCCGGGCCGTGACCACATCCACGGCGAACGGGGACGTCACCATCCTCACCAGCACAGCGGCCACCTTTACCGCCCGCAAGCAAATTGGGTTGCTGGATGGATTTAGCGCCCGCCCGGGCTCTACGTTCAGTGCCTTCCTGGACGGCGCGGCCTGTTCCACGTTTGCACCGGGCGACACCAGCAGTGCGCCATCTTACCGTCAGGCCATGGCCGGCGACAAAATTCTGGCTCCGCTGCAGGCGACGCAGCTGGAAGACCGCGTCACCAGCAAGCCGCAGGAAACGGCGAGTGTGTATCCCAATCCGGCACACGATGTGCTGAACATTCAACTGCCAAACAATGGCAGTGCGCGCGTCGTGCACATTTACAACAGCATCGGTTACGAGGTCCAGCGCGTCGTGATGCAGCCCGAACAGACAGCCATTGATGTCCGAGCGCTGCCGGCAGGCGTTTACAACCTGCTCACCACCTCCGAAAGCGGCACCATTAAAACGCTTTTCAGAGTGAGTCGCTAAGGGCAGCCCTTTAGGTTACCTAAAAGCCCCGGCCAATTGGCCGGGGCTTTTTTGCGTGCTAATAGCACCACTTGCACGGGTCCATCTGCTGCTGGGCCGCGGCCAGCGGCATCGACACCACGGCGGCCCCGCAGCGGCTCAGGCCGCGGCAGCCCGAGGAGGCGTGGTACTTGACCGTATTGCCGCTGTCGCAGTAGTACACCAGCGGGCCGGCGGCGCGCTTGGTTTTGACCTTCACTTTGGCCGCCGCGTGGTGGGTGACAGTTTTGTGGGTGGTGCGGGGATGGGTGGTCTGGGCCGGCGCGGAAAGGGCGCACGCGAGCAGGGCCACCTGGAGTAACAAGTGTTTCATGCGGGCAAGGCATCGAAAAACCACACCGGATGGGCTGGGCTTTCTTTTTAGGCTTTACTGAATCACGAAACGCTGGGGAGCAAGCGATTTACCAGCGGTCTGCAACTGATACAGGTATAGTCCTGGTGCCAGCCCCTGCGTGTCAAACAAGAGCTTATCGAAGGTGCTGTCTACCGTGAAGCGGCGCACCAGTTGACCACCCGCGTTGGTCACGGTCAATTCGCCTTGCTGCCCCGGCGCGACGGCGTACGGCAGGGCAATTTGGGTCGTGGCCGGGTTGGGAAACGGCGCCAGCTCAGTGCCTTGGCTTCCCTGGGCGGTTTTGAGCGGCGTGTACGTGCCGGGCAAAGAGTAGATTTTGCTGTACTGCCGGGTAGCCGTGTAGTAATTGGTCAGCATCTTGGTGCCCAACGGCGTGTTATATACCTGCGGATATGAGGTCGAATCGAGGGCCAGCAGCTGGGCGCCGGTCTCGTCGATGATGCGCATAGCCTGCGAGTACGCGGCGTTGCTCACCGTGAAGTTGACGACCATTTCCAACGTGGCATTGCTGTTGAACAGGTTGTCGCTCACGTACAGCACGGGGCCGGGCTGGGCACCTGCGGGCAAACTCACCGGTATTTGGCGGTAGAGCGAGTTGTCGTTGTTGTAGATGCGCACCTGGCCACCCGTTGAGCCGGTGAAATAGCCAGCGTATTTCACCGCCCCGGTGGAGAGCTTGTGCACCGTAAGCTGCGTGTTGTAGCGTTGCTCTTGCACGATTTGTGCCCGCGCGGTGCCGCCGGCCAGCACCAGACCGGCCAGAAGTAGAAAGTTGTTCATCGAGAAGGAATGGGTTGAATTCCCCGAAAGTTAGCAGGGAGAAGCGCAACCTGAATCCTATACAGCCGCCGCTTTGGGTAGAGCTACTACTCCCCCCCTTTCTTCGCCCGGGGCGTGCGGACAAGACGCAGCCACCATACGCGGCTACCCCGCCTTAGCGCGTCGCCTGCCACCCCGGCGGCACCGGGCGTTTGCCGGCCGCGTCGAAGGAATTGAATTGCTTGCCCACCTCCTTGTTGCCGCGCCGGTAGAAATGCGTCACGTACGCCGTATCGGTCGGGCGCAGCCACCGGAAGTAGACGATGCGCCCCTCTATCACGGAGTCCCCGGCGAGCACGGTCGGGACGCTGTAAAGGTCATAGTCCGGCTGGCCATCCGGCCGGAGCTGGTGCCAGTAGTCCAGCCCCGGCTTGTTGCCGGGCGTGAAGGTGGCTTCCACTTCGCCGGTCGTTTTCAAGCGCTTCCATTCCCCGTGGGGCGCGAAGCGGTAGGTGCCGTTGGGCCCGGGCGTAATGCGCAGCGGCCCCTGGTCGTAGTAGGTGTGCCAAATCGACTGGTAGGCCTTGTGGATTTTCTCCACCGGCTGCCCGGCGGCCAGGGTGGCTTTCTCGGCGCGGGTCAGGTGCCGGCGGTACTCGCCGTTCTTGTAGTCGAGCGGCAAGGGCCGGGACAGCGCGTACACGCCCCCGCCTAGGGCAACGGCGATGAGCAGGTAGAGGAGCCAATTGTCCATACAGTAGCAGTGGAAAGGAGGAAGTGGGGGCGCAAGTAAGCTACAAGCCGGTGGTTCTGCCCTATTTGCGGCGCGTGTAGGGTTTGCGGGGTGGCTTAGGTGGCGGGCGGCGGGCTCTGCTCTTGGGCGCGTGTCGCACGTAGCATCGCCATCGCGTGGTCTATTTCTTCGGCGGTATAGTTCTTATACACAGCTTTTGATTTTGGTTCTTGCTGCGCTACTTCGGGCCAACTTATGGGCAGGCCGGGCGGGCTATCGATAGTGATACTTGGTGTAAACGCAGCGATGAGTTTATCCAGCATTTCGTCCCGCTCCTCCTTCTTATCATACAGGTATTTGATAGAACGCGTGTTTGCAAACTCTACCTCAATGATATATGCCATTTCCTGCTCAGGCAGAAACTCGCTGTAAAAGTCTCTGTTTTCCGCAGTTAACCGAACATCACGGTCACCTACATAGGTAATCTGAGCAACGTTTAACAATGCGCGTGCTCCGTTTTTTTGAAGTAGGATGAAGGAAGAACCAACCATAGGAAAGGGAAAGCAGCACAACGGCCACCGCGGCCGTTTCGTGTATTAAAGAAGCAAAAGCCCCGCCGGATGGGCGGGGCTTCAGTAAGTTACTTTATAGGCGTAGCATCTGAAATGCCAATGCTTACCGTCGCTACTTCACTCGGCGCATTCGTTTTCAGTTTATAGTGCGTCGTGCCTTGTGGCTGGACTATCTCGTAAATGGGGTATTCATGAGTGCTCAGCTCTGTTTCCGTTTGCGAGTACCATGTGACCGACAGCACGGGGTCTTTAAAGCGGGCCAGCGTCGCCTGACTGGTGATGTCTCCTTCGAGAACGAGTTGGTCAATCAGGTTGCGGTGGTGGGTGCCATTCACCTGCAGGAACTCAGTGGGTGCGCTCTCCTCGCGCTGAAGTAATTCGGCGCGGAGCTCTTCGGCCGTTTTAGGCCGGGCGGCCTCAACCGTGGTGTAGCTATTGCCATCGTAGGAGTTGGCGTTGGAGCAAGAAGTGAAGAGTACGGCCAACAGCCCGAGCGAACAGACGATGGGTAGACGTTGATACATGGGTATGGGAAGTGGATGTGAAAATTAGCGGGGCAAGTTAGCTGCTACTCGTCACGCTACAAGCAGCGTCGAGAATGCCTGGAACAGGTCGCAAACGCATTGGCTAGCCGTTGCTTCAGCTAACTATTTTGCCCTCAATCTATCAGCAAAACATAGGCTTGCCGTTTGGCCCATTTTGGGACTATATGGTGTGTTTTTCCCAAAATAATTCTCGGGCAGTCCTAAAAAACAGTAGGAATGTGCCCATTGGCCATCCGTACATTTATGGTTCACTAACTCCACCTTTCTGCATGAAAAAAGCATTACCTCTTCTACTGGTCGCCGTGGTACTGGCGGCCGGCTTCTGGTTCTATACTGGCCCGCAGCGGGCGCTACGCGACATTAAAGTGGCTGCTGATGCCGGTGACGTAGAAGGCATCCGGGAACGCGTCGATGTGCCGGCCGTGAAGGAGAGCCTTAAGGAGCAGCTCAACACGATGATGACGCAGAAGCTGGCGGCCGACAAGGACTTGCAAAACAACCCTTTCGCCAGCTTGGGCATGATGATGGCCGGTAAAATCGTGGAAACGATGGTGGACGCGGCCGTGACACCGACGCACCTGGCAGCGCTGCTCAAAGGCGACCGCGCCCAGGCCTTCCAGAAAGCGGACGCTCCGGCCGAAGAGAAATCCAGCGAGCCAACGGAAAACAATGCCGAACTGAACGGCTCGTTCGACTCGATGGACCGCTACACCATGCACGTGCTCAACAAGCAGACGCACAAGCAGGCCGTGGCCCTAACTATGCGTCGCGAGGGCCTGTCTTGGCGGCTGACATCGGTGCAGCTGCCGATTGAGGAAGCCAAAGAGGCTGCTACATCTTACGAATAGCATTTTACGAAATGCAGTTGCAGAAAACGGCACTACACATTCACACTAACAACAAAGCACATGCCTATATACAATGCTTACCTGAACGCGCTCGACGGAATTATTAGAGAGAACGGGGGTTCAATTCCTGAATTAAGTAAGCCGTTTACGGCATCAATTGTCGGACATGACCCGAGTAAGCACACGGGTTTAACAGTTGGAGATGTCCTAAAGGAAGCCTTTAATGAACTAAGCAAGATGCGTCCCACTCATGACGATGTCAGAGCTCTTGGAGCATTCTATAACTCTAATGCCGACGCTGGTATCACAAAATCTGTAAAGGACTACGTAGAAAAGTTAAAAAGCATTGCTACTAACGCCCAATAGAAATGCGAAAAATACTCCTAGCCAGCTATGCTATTGAAATCTACCAAGGCAGTGAAGCTCAACACCCCGCGAAATTTGGCGGGAACGTAGACCTGCTTTCTCTCTTTCACGACTTTGCGCAGCATGTTCTGAAAGAAACCCAGCATTTGCCTCACAAACGTGGTACAAGCCACAGGTTTACGTATGCCAGTCATACACTACCTGTGCTTAATGACTCTACACGCGACCTTTATGGCTATTTCAACGCTGGTAGGGACGGCGACGATTTTACTGCAAATAAATATAATGCTGATGGTACGTTGCGCGAACAGAAAAGAATCACCCGCGATATGCATAACATGCGGGATAGTTTTTTCTATTTAAAAGTACCGAAAGAGCTTGGAAAACGGCGAGCATACCTCATATTACAACAGCCTGAAGGAGAAGGCATAAAGGGACTTGTTTTTGTATTTTTCAATGAGTATTTGAAGCTGAGAGGTTTGCAGAATTTCCGAGCAATTTTTCTAGGCCTAATTCCTGAGAAAGTGTTTACTGGAATGATGCAAAATGGCAACTTTAAAGAGCTTACATTAACCAGTTACAAACTCCCTGACATCGTAGAAGGAACTGGGAATGATGAGGAAATGATACCCAAGGGGCGAGGTACGATGAAGGTAATGTATCAAGCAACAGACCTTGGTTCGCGCTTCAAAAGCTGGGCAACACGGTATTTCCATGCTTCTCGCAAAGCAGACTCTAGTGCTCAGAAATCCCGTGTCACAGTAGCAATTGGTGACGAGTCTAAGGAATACGACGAGGTGAGCATGAAGCTCGAACTTAATGGCAAGGAAAAGACTTTTCACCTAGCCCGCGGTTCTCGCACGCAGCCCGACATCGATGTTGGGGGTAATGTAGAAGATGATGCGCATGGCCGGCCGCGGCTGGACCAGCTTCTGGAACAGGCCCGCGAAATTGTAGCCGACGTATCCTTAGAACTTCCTCGCGATGCTAGCCTCCCTGACCCGAATCAATCTATTTGATGTCGTTGCAACGCATATACGAACCTTTCACAAGTTCAATCGAAAGGAAATATATGTAGGCGACTTAATGCTCTTTTTTGGCTTACCTGCTCTCGCTGGCCTTCCTCTCGCATACTACTTCAGTTGCCGCTTGTACGATGAAGCATCAAATCTGTTATCAGCTGCGTCAATCATTGGAGGATTTTTGTTTAGCCTACTGGCAATGACGTCACAGCTAATAGATAAAGTAAAAAGCGAAGCGAACGTAGGTCCCGTTAGAAGACTGTTTGCGAAGGAAATTCATGCTAACGTAGCATTTGGCATCATCTCTTCTTTGTTGTGTGTAGTATGCTTAGTTATTTACCGATTTGGAGGTGAGCCTATTGAGCATATACTAAACGCTCAAACAGTTGTCGCGTGGTTCACGTATTTCAATCTCCTTTCGTTCCTTCTAACGTTGCTAATGATAGTTAATAGACTATTTATAATCTTGAATAGCCAAGCAAGGGAACTATAATATTTATCACAAAAAAGCCCCAGCATCATTGGGGCTTTTTTTATTGCTTCGTGCGGAGCATGGACAGAAACTAGACATTATGCCCGTTAGGGCAACACTTCCCATCAACATGCTTTGTATCACGATTACCACGCAGATTTAACAAAGTAATAGCGTAGCTACGCTCATTTCCCTGCAATTCATTTCCAGAAATATCCGTAATGTTACCACACCAGCCGCATCGATAAACGGCCCGCCCATCGTCCACTGGTCCCGATTCGTGATTCATGTTTACTGGGCTCCCTGGTCTGTCATCTCCTAACAGCACTACTATTCGTTCCCTTGGCACCGTAATGCCTGAACGTTCAAGAGCCTCTTCAATCAGCACACCCAGCAGGAAAAACGGCTCAGGAATCGCAGACTGATATTCTTCCCGGTACTGCATCGCAAGGTCATCAAACGTGTGAGGGTGCAGTAGCAAGGTGTCACCCTCATTGAGCGGGCTATCAATAATCCAGTTGCGCAGGTTTTTTATAGTTACCCGCCCAATGTAATAGGGGCCGTGCTGCTTCATAGTCAAGCAACTAAACGCACCGGTACCACCCCATAGAACTCCCGTACCTCCCAAATGGAGTGAATGTCCTTCCGGGCCACGGTGAACGACCCGCCGGCCCCGCCAGTGGCGTGCAGCGTCAGGCCGTCGCGGTCAAATAGCTCGTTCTTGAAGATAGCCTTCACCGTCACAGTATCATCGTAGTCGATAACGCAGATGGTGTTGTGCAGATACTCCCATTTTCCCTCCGGCACGGGCCACGCGATTACCTGCTGGCCGTCCCGGAGGCTGGGCTCCATGCTGTCTCCCTCAATGTCGAACACTAGGGCATCCTGGTAGTCTTCGGCTGTGCGCCCTGGAGGCAGACGGAACAGCACTTTATCGAACAGTTCGCTGCTCATGAATCGCTGCAGCTGGGCGTAGTTGAAGGAGGCGCGGGCTTTGAAGCTGACGCGGCCCAACTCTATCACTGGAATATCAGAGAGCAGGCCCACCGCCTGCACGTTGTTCTGATTCGCAGGATACGGAGAAATATTTTGGGCGCGTGCCTCAGAAGCCAGCATCGGGCCCTCCCCAGTCAATAGCCACTCAGAACTAATGCCTAGTTCTGTTGACAACTTAGCTAGCATCTCGGCACTAGGACTCTTAGTCCTGCCTGTTTGAAGGAAGCCGATTGCAGCCCCAGATACACCTAGTTTGGCTGCTAAGGCATCTTGGGACAGACCGAATTCGTCCCTTATTGCTAAAATTTTCTGACTGAAAGACAGTGGCTTACTGGCCATGAATTAAATATTGTTGGCATTTTTCACAACAGCTGTTGGAATTGCCTAGTACACTTGCCTACATTTGTTAACACAAACACTAACACAAGCAAGGTACACAAATGAAACAGAACCCAAAACCGGCCAACCGCCCGCCGACGATGCGGGAGTTGATGCCCAAAGGCTTCCTGCCCCTGCTCTGCAAGCGCACGGGCAGCGGCAACCTATCCAACATGAGCCAGGTGGTCAACCTGGAAAACACCAACTCCAGCTACTGGCCCGCGGTGCTCCAACTGGCCGAAGAAACCAACCCCGCCGGCTTCCAGGCCTGGCAGGAGGCCCAGGAAGTCTCGCACACCCAGGCCGCCTAACCCCAACCACCCATCCATTCCCTTCATCTTCTTTCACATCTCCCTTTCACGCATGAAACCTCCCAAGCCTTCCCTTATCCCCCTGCTGGCCTCGCCCGGCCACAAGAAGCCCAGCCTCTCGGTGGCCGCGGGCTTCACCGACACCGACCTGCTGCACCTGGTGGCCCCGGTACTCGACTTTCCCGCCGGCACGGTGCTGCCGGTGCTCGGCTACTGCATCGACGAGGAAGTAGACGGCACGCCCTACTGCGTGCGGGCCTACGTGCCGGGCCGGGGCACCACCTTCGCCGGGC
>NZ_BAAGZM010000084.1:0-11274 GCF_054778495.1 Hymenobacter agri | reverse complement strand
TCGACCAGCGGCAGCACGCGGGCCGGGGCCAGCGCGGTAGCCACCACGGTATCGAACCGGGTATCGCCGGCCACGCTCACGCGCTTAATGCCCGCGCCACGCAGCAGCCGGGCCGACGCCTCGTTCTGCGTGAAAATGTGCGCGAACCGCGACAGTATTTTCCGGAAGAACCCGCCCCAGGGCTTGAAAAACACCTGCTCGGGCCGGAAAATGGCCGACACCACCACCGCCGGAATCCGGCGCTGAAACGCTTCGTTCAGGAAGTGGTACCAGAACTCGTACTTCACAAACACCACCAGCCGGGGCTGCACGGCATCCAGAAAGGCGCGGGCGTTGGCGCGGGTGTCCAGCGGGAGGTAGAAAATGTAGTCCGCCCCCGGCCAGTTTTTGCGCACCTCGTAGCCCGAAGGCGAGAAGAACGTGAGGACGACTTTGGTGCCGGGATGGGCCTGCCGGTAGGCGTCAATCAGCGGGCGGCCTTGTTCAAACTCGCCCAGCGAAGCGCAATGGAACCACACGCGCGGCGCCGTATCGGCCCCGATGGTCTGGCGGATGTGGGCCAGCAGGCCCTGCCGGCCGGCTACCCAGGCGGCCGCTTTCGGCACAAACGGCGCTAACAGCCGCAGCAGCAGGCCGTACAGGCCCAGGGCGATATCGTAGAGGAAAAGCAAGCCCCAAAATTACGCCATCGGCGCGCAGAATGCCATTTTGTTTGCGACTACGCGTTTTTGTCGGCCTCCCAGTCTACCGGGCAGCTTTCGCCGTTCTTCTCATAATACTGTAGCGCGTCAATCATGCGCAGGGCTTCGGCGAGGCTGCGGCCCAGCGGCCGGTCATTCACGAGCTGGTGGCGCACGATGCCGTCCTGGTCAATCAGAAACAGGCCGCGGTAGGCCATTGGCGAGCCTACATAGGTCATTTCGCCCTCGGGCGTGTAGTCGTAGTGCCCGCCCAGCACGTCGTAGTTGGCCGAAATGGTTTTGGTGGTGTCGGCCACCAGCGGGTAACGTACGCCGCAGATGCCGCCCTTGTCGCGCGGCTGCAGCTGCCAGGCCAAGTGGGCATACTGCGAATCGGTGGAGCAGCCCACCACGGCCACGTTGCGCTTTTCAAACTCTTCCAGCCGGTCCTGAAACGCAAGAATCTCCGTCGGACACACCTTGCTGAAATCGGCTGGGTAGAAATAAAACAGCACGTGCCGCTTGCCCAGGTAGCGGTCGAGCGAAAAGTCTTCTTCAATTTTGCCATCGACCACCGCGCTGGCGCGGAAGGAGGGAGCCCGTTTGCCTACGAGAACTGCCATGGATTGTAATGTGAAAATGGGGAGATGTGAGAATGGCTTGTCGTGAGTATTATTTGCGGATACGTAATAGAACTGAAAATGCGGTATTGTCGGTCATTTTCACATTCTCGCATCTTCATATTCTCACATCAGTAAATTACCGCCCCTTAAACGCCGGCTTGCGCTTCTCCACAAATGCCGCCATGCCTTCCTTCTGGTCTTCGGAGGCGAAGGTGAGGTAGAAGTTCTTGCGCTCGAAGTGCAGCCCCTCATCGAGGTGCGTCTCAAACGCCCGGTTCACCGATTCCTTGGCCAGGCGGGCGGCTACGGGGCTCATGCCGGCAATGGTGGCGGCCAGGCGGTAAGCTTCTTCGAGGTACTGGCCCACGGGCACCACCCGGTTCACGAGGCCCACGCGGTGCGCCTCCTGCGCCGAGATGAACTCGCCGGTGAGCACCATTTCCATCGCCTTGGCCTTGCCCACGGCGCGTGTCAGGCGCTGCGTGCCGCCGGCCCCCGGCATGGTGCCGATGCGGATTTCGGGCTGGCCGAACTGTGCCGTTTCCGAAGCCACCAGCATGTCGCAAGTCATGGCCAGCTCGCAGCCGCCGCCCAGCGCGAAGCCCGACACGGCCCCAATCAGCGGCTTGCGGAACTTGCGAATTTGGTCCCAGGTGCTGAATTGGTCCACAATCAGCATATCGATGGCCGTTTTGCCGGCCATCTGCTTGATGTCGGCCCCCGCCGCGAAGGCTCGCTCGTTGCCGGTGATAATGACCACGCGCACTGCGTCGTCCTCGTCCAGCGCCTTCAGCGCATCACGGACTTCGAGCATCAGCTGCAGGTTCAGGGCGTTCAGCTCCTTGGGGCGGTTGAGCTGGATGAGGGCCACGCCGGGGCGCGCCTGGGGCGTTACGAGAATGAATTCCATGCGGGTGGGAAGTAGCGCGGACTCATAGTCCGCGAGTTAATGGTTAGTCTGAAAGAATCGCGGACTAAAAGTCCGCGCTACGGTCGTTAGGCCGCGCACACAAACTGAAACGTGCCGCGCGTGCGCTGCTCCAGCAGCAGCCGCTTGCCCTCGGTGAGCTGCGCGATGCTGGCCGCCGTGTAGTTCTTGATGGTAAACAGCATCAGCCCCGTGTTGTAGTGCAGCACAAACTGTTCGCGCAGCAAATCGAGCAGCTGGTGCACCCGCCGCTGCGAAAAATCGACGCACACCGAGAAGCTGATGGCCGAGTTCTGCATTACGTTAATCTTGAGTTTGGCTTGGGCCAGCGCCGCGAAAATCACCGCCAGGTTCTCCTCCGAGATAAACGAAAAGTCCTTGCTGGCGAAGGAGAGCAGGCACTGGTCCGTCTTCCGGATGAAGGCCGGGGCCAGCGCCGGGTGCTGGCAGTCGTGGATGAGCGTGCCCTCGGCGGCCGGGTCCAGAAACGACTTCACGCGCAGCGGAATATTGCGGTCGGCCAGCGGCTTCAGCGTTTTGGGGTGAATGACCGACGCGCCGTAGTAGGCCATCTCGATGGTTTCGCGGTAGCTGATTTCGGGGTAGCGCACCGTGTCCGGAAATATCTTGGGGTCGGCGTTGAGCAGGCCCGCCACGTCTTTCCAGATGGTGACGGCCTCGGCCCGCAGGCAGTAGGCCAGAATGGCGGCCGTGTAGTCAGAGCCCTCCCGGCCGAGGGTGGTGGTGCGACCGTCGGCGGTGCCGCCCAAGAAGCCCTGCGTCACCACGATGCCGGTTTTCAGCAGTGGCGGCAGGGCGGTGGTCACTGCCTGCTCGGTGGCTACCCAATCAACTTTTCCCTCGCGCCAGTTTTCATCGGTGCGGATGAGCGTCCGGCAATCGAGCCAGTGTACTTTGCCAAACCAGGCCAACAGCTTCGCAATCAACGTCGAGGCCAGCAGCTCGCCGTAGCTCACCACTTGGTCATACTGCTCGTCGTAGTCGCCCTGCGGCTGCACCTGCTGTAAACGCTGTTTAAGTTCCTGAAAAAGCTGTGAAACAGGCCGGTATACCGTTTCGCTACCTAGGTCGTCCTGCACAAGCCCGAATATCGTGGCCGTGTGGTAGCGGTGCAGTTGCTCCAGCAACTCGGTGTAGTCCTGGCCGGTGTAGGCGCGCTGAAAGATGTCCTCAAGGGCATTGGTTGTCTTGCCCATGGCCGACACCACAATCAGAAGCGGTTGGCCTTTGCCATGCGTCTGCACAATTTCCCGAAGGTTGTTGATAGCCGCCGCATCCTTCACCGATGCCCCGCCGAATTTGTACACCTGCACTTTTTCCATGGCCGGCAAAGGTAGGAGCGCCCGCAAGCATCGCCTAAAACTTTGCCGCACAAAACCGGCGAAGGCGCGGTTTGCAACCGATTGCGCTTGCCGGACGGTAACTTTACGGCCCCCGGCGAGTAGCTTTGTGCTGCGTTCCCACCTCGCCATTTCGCAAGCACCCCCCTCTATGGACCACAATAAACTGGCCCTGCCCGTCGGCACTACCCTCGACCGTTTCATCATGCGCAAGCAGGAAGATTTTCCCTACGCCACCGGGGAGCTTTCGCAACTGCTGCGCGATATCGCCCTGGCCGCCAAGATTGTCAACCGCGAAATCAACCGCTCCGGCCTCATCGACATCGCCGGCGCCTACGGCAGCCAGAACGTGCAGGGCGAAGACCAGCAGAAGCTCGACGTCATCGCCAACATCCGCTTCATCCGCGCCCTGCGCAACGGCGGCGAAGTCTGCACCATCATCTCCGAAGAAGATGACGAGATGATTCAGACCGGCAACAACCAGGGCAAATACGTCGTCGCCATCGACCCGCTCGACGGCTCGTCGAACATCGACGTGAACGTGAGCATCGGTACCATTTTCAGCATCTACCGCCGCGTGTCGCCCACCGGCCGCGAGGGCACCGCCGCCGATTGCCTGCAGCCCGGCACCCACCAGGTGGCCGCCGGCTACGTCATCTACGGCTCCAGCACCATGATGGTGTACACCACCGGCAACGGCGTCAACGGCTTCACCTACGAGCACTCGCTGGGCGAATTCTTCCTCTCGCACCCCGACATCCAGACCCCCAAAACCGGCAATATCTACTCCATCAACGAAGGCTCGTCCGACTCGTTCTCGCCCGGCGTGGCCGCCTTCGTGCAGCAATGCAAAGACCAGAGCTTCTCGGCCCGCTACATCGGCTCTTTGGTGGCCGATTTCCACCGCAACCTGCTTAAAGGCGGCATCTACGTGTACCCCGCCACCGCCAAAAACCAGAATGGCAAGCTCCGCCTCATGTACGAGTGCAACCCTCTCGCCTTCATCGTGGAGCAAGCCGGTGGCAAAAGCAGCAACGGCCGCCAGCGCACCATGGAAATAGAGCCCAAAGTGCCGCACGAGCGTTGCCCCGTCTTCATCGGTAGCAAGGAGCTGGTCGAGCAAGCCGAAGCCTGCCTGGCCCGGGAAGCCGTGGCAGCCGAGGTGAAGTAACGCTTGGTCATGCCGAACGCAGTGAGGCATCTGGAATAATCTGCCCCCAACCGTTTCCCCAGATGCCTCGCTGCGCTCGGCATAACAACCCCACACGAAAAAGCCGCTCCGGAACCCCGGAGCGGCTTTTTGCATCTTGCAGATACCCGAAACTACTCGGCTTTCTTGCGGCTTTTCTTGGCCGGTGCGGCCGCCTCGGGGTTGCCTTCGGCTTTGGGTGCTTCATCGGCAGCGCCAATCACGCCGCCTGTGCTCAGGGGCTCGCCGGCGGCGGGCTCAGTGGCTTTGGCCGCTTTGGGTTTCTTGGCCTTGGGAGCTTCTTCGTC
The DNA here is from genome assembly GCF_054778495.1 of Hymenobacter agri. Lineage (NCBI taxonomy): Bacteria > Pseudomonadati > Bacteroidota > Cytophagia > Cytophagales > Hymenobacteraceae > Hymenobacter > Hymenobacter agri. The sequence continues at coordinate 6,185 of NZ_BAAGZM010000084.1, read as the reverse complement.
GGCAGCAGCTTCGGCAGCGGGCGTCGCGGCCTTTTTGGCTTTCGCTTTCGGAGCGGGCGCCTCCGTAGCTTCGGCGGCGGGCGTTTCCTCGGCGGCCGGAGCCGTTTCAGCAGCCACGTAGGGGCGGTGCTTGCTCACGATGCCGTACCACGAAGCCAGCTTCTTGATGTCGGACAGGTACACGCGGTCGCGGTCGTAGTCGGGAATCACGCCAGCCAGGAAATCGGTCAGCTCCTTTTCGTTCGACTTGGCCGTGACGGCCAGCGAAGCACCGTGCTTTTGGTAAATGCGCTCGAAAACTTCCGTCAGCGGCACGGTTTCATCGGCATCCTGGGTGTAAATCGAAATTTCCGACAGCAGCGACACCTTGTTGCGGGCCGGGGCCAGCGTGCGGGTGGCTTTCTCGTCGAGGCTTTCGACGAGCACGCCGTGGCGCGCGGCGCGCACCAGGCGGTACAGGCCGGGCATGCCGCTGATGGCGGCCAACTCTTGCAGTTCGTAGGGCATTCTTTTAGGAATGAAATGATGTGAAAAAGAGGAGTGAGAAATAAAAAACGAACACTGCCCGCGGGCCACGTGTCATTTCCTATTCCTCACTCTTCGGGGCAAAATTACACAGGTTTATTGTTCCGTCGCGTTCGAGCCCGTCACGCCCAGCTTGAACACGATGGGCAGGCTGGCCCGGATGGGCAGCTCCGGCTTCTTGAACTTGAGCAGGCGCGCCACGCGCAGGGCCTCTTCGCCGGTGCCGCCGCCCAGCTGCTTCACAATGCGCATGTCCTGCATTGTGCCATCGGCATTCAGTTGAAAGCTGATAATGCACTGGCCCTGAATGCGGTTGCGCTTGGCGATAGGCGGGTAGTGCAGCTCTTTGGCAATGAACTCGTACATGGCGGCCTGGCCGCCTTCGTAGTACTCGGCCACTGGAATGGTTTTGCCCACCGAGCCTATGCCCGTGCCTTGCTCGGCCTGGGTTTTGGGGGCGGCGGGGGTTTGAGCCAGCGCCGGAGCGGCGGCAGCTAGCAGCAGGCCCAGGGCCAGCGGCGCAATTGCGGAAACGTGTTTAGCAAACATATAGAATGGGAGAGAGGGGACAAGAAAAAAGCCTGAACGCCGCCAATTAGCCGGCCGCGCGCCAAGGGCAATTACGGGGCCAATTTACGCTCCGGCGGCGGCTTCTCCCTGCCATTGCTCGTTTACTTCGGCAATAAAACCGAGCACCTCGTCGCGGCCCCGCGCACTTTCGGCCGACGTAATAAAATAGCGTGGCAACTCATCCCATATTTCGCTCATTTTGGCCAGATAATCGGTAATCAGGTGTTTGGTTTGCGCGGCAGACTGTTTGTCGGCCTTCGTGAAAATCATCACGAACGGAATGCCTTCCTCGCCCAGCTTCTCCATAAAGGCCAGGTCGACCGCCTGCGGCGCGTGGCGCGAATCGATGAGCACGCACACGCACATCAGGTTGGGCCGGTTGCGCAGATAGTAATTAATCATCTTCGTCCACTCGGCCCGCGACGATTTACTGACTTTGGCGTAGCCGTAACCCGGTAAATCGACCAGAAACCAGTCGTCGTTGATGACGAAATGATTAATTAATTGCGTCTTGCCCGGCGAAGCCGAGGTTTTAGCCAGTCCGTTGCGGCCCGTGAGCATGTTGATGAGCGACGACTTGCCTACGTTGGAACGGCCGATAAATGCGTATTCCGGCAGCGTGGGCGCCGGGCAAAGGTCGGCGCGGGAATTACTGGTCAGGAAACGGGCGTCACGGATAAGCATCGAAAACAGGCACTAAAGATGAAAAACAGGGGGCGCAAAAGTACGTCTTCCCACGGCGTCGGGCCGGCTGTTAAAAAAAACAACGGTTGCCTGCTATTTCCTTGATGCTTCTATATTTGCGCGGTTGCCCAGTTTTGCTGCCGGGGCCGACGCCTCGCATCAGCATGCATTCCAAATGGCTCTAAAACCCTCGTTTTGCCGGTTTCGCACACAATCAGTCTATCTTTGCCCGCCAGGAGGAGCCGCACAATCGCCGGTTCCGCACCTCCGTAGACGGTTACCTTCGGCGCAATTCGGCATTAAGGCCTAACCCTGCGGCATTTTTTCAGTATAAGCCCAAAAATGCCCGCGGCGGCGGCAGCCCATTGGGGCCGCATTCTCTTCTATAACCCCTTCAGAAATTTCTTTTTTCTCAAACCTCTCCTCCAATGGACAACTTATCCAGAAGGTTACTGCAAGCGTCGTGCGCCGTTGCCCTCACCGCCTCCGTGGCTGCCCCGGCTCAAGCGCAAAGCACGCGCAAAGACCTCAAGACCGGCAACAAGTTCTTCGAGCAGGAAAACTACCGCGCTGCCATTCCTTATTACGAGAAGGTGCTGGCCAAAGACCCGAACAACGCCAAAGCGCTGTTCAACGCGGGCATCTCCTACATGTCGTTCGACAAGGAAAAGGCCAGCGACTACATCTATAAAGCGCAGAAGCTGAAGCCGAAGGTGTCGAAGGACGTGGACTACTGGCTGGGCCGGGTTGACCACCTGAACTACAACTTCGACGAGGCCATTGCTCACTACCAGGCCTACAACGCCACGCTGAAGAAAAACGACCAGCGCAAGGACGAAATTGCTCAGCTGATTGCCCACAGCAAGAACGCGAAAGTGCAGTTCAACTCGCCCAAGGACATCTTCGTGAAGAACCTGGGCCCCACCATCAACACGCAGTACTCGGAACACAGCCCGGTTATTTCGTCGGATGACAAGCTGCTCATCTTCACCTCGCGCGGCGAGAACGTGACCGGTGCCAGCGGCAGCGTGAGCGACAAGAAAAACAAGAGCGTAGCCGCCGACGGTGAGTACTACGAAGACATCTTCGAAGCTACCCGCATCGACGACGAGAACTGGCAGAAGCCCCGCTCGCTGAGCGGCGTACTGAACGGCAAAGGCCACGACGCTTCGATTCAGCTGTTCGACAACGACACGAAGATGCTGATGTACCGCAACGACAACAACGGTGACATCTTCGTGACCGATAAGTCGGGCGGCGACTGGACGGCTCCCAAGCCCCTGGATGGCAACATCAACTCGAAAGCCTTCGAGTCGGATGCTTTCATCACCCCGGACGGCCTGACCATCTACTTCTCGACCGGTAAGTTCTCGGAAGACGGCACGCTGGACCTATACACGGCTACCCGCTCGGCCATTGGTTCGGACTGGGGTACGCCCCGTTCGCTGGGTGCCAACATCAACACCAAGTACGACGACGACAGCCCGTACCTGAGCAAAGACGGCAAAACGCTGTACTTCTCGTCGCGCGGCCACAACACCATGGGCGGCTACGACATCTTCAAGTCGGAGTACGACGAAGCCGGCCGCAAGTGGGGCCCGGCCCAGAACATGGGCTACCCGGTGAACACGCCGGACGATGACTCCTACTACCGCCTGAGCCCCGATGGCTCGTACGCTTACCTGAGCTCGTACCGCATTGGTGGCTACGGTGAGAAGGACATTTACACCATCAACTACATCAAAAACGCCAACATCGTTGGTAAGGTGTTCTCGAAGCGCGACAGCACCACGGTGATTCCCGGCGTGGAGCTGGTGTTCAGCGGGAAGCAGGCCGACCAAACGGCCCTGAGCTTCCGCGACGTGACCAAGCCCGATGGCGGGTACCAGGTGGCCGTGCTTTCGGGCCGTACCTACCAGGTGGCCGTGAGCAAGGATGGTAAGAACATCGAAACGCAGGAGTTCCCGGTGCCGGTGTCGACCAACGACTCGACCACCATCACCAAGAACTTCTACGTGGACTACGTTGATACTACGACCACTGGTCCTACGGCGTTCAAGAATATCTACTTCGATACCGACAAGTACAAGCTGCGTCCGGAGTCGATTACTGAACTGAACAATATCAGCAAAGTGCTGATGGCGAACACCGGGATGAACATTTCGATTGAAGGCCACTGCGACTCGCGCAATACCGACGAGTACAACATGGTGCTCGGCCAGAACCGCGCCGATGCCGCCAAGAACTACCTCGTGAAGCAGGGCATTGCCGACTCGCGCCTGACCACGGTGAGCTACGGCGAGCGTCGTCCGGCCGCGCCGAACGATTCGCCCGAGAACATGCAGCTGAACCGTCGTGACGAGTTCAAGGCCGTACGTGCTGAAGGCTCGATGGGCACGGGTACCGGCATGACCGGCACTGGCGCTACCGGCACCAGCACGATGGGTACTTCGACCACGACCACCACGACCACTGCTGCTCCGCTGACCCCCGGCAAGAGCAAAGTGAAAATGGCCGACGGCACCAAGGTGAAAACCAAGGTGGACGAGGATTCGGACAAAGTGAAGGTGAAAACCAAAGGCCCTGCCGGCGAGAAGTCGAAAACCGTAAGCAAAGACGGTGAAGTTGACGCGAAGGCCAAGGACGCCACTGGCGAAAAAACCAAAGTGAAGGCTAAAAACTAATTCGGTTTAGTCGCCTTTACCCACGGGGAAGCGGGCCGGGCACCATGCCTGGCCCGCTTTTTTGTGGCCTCTGCGCTCAGGCAGTGGCATTTGCCGCCGGGCCTTAACAAACCATTGGGTTTGGGCGTTGGAGAGAGACAATTTTTCCGTTTCACTACCGTTCTTTGCGCCCCACATGGCTGTCGTACCCTACAAAGACAATTCTGCTGACAAGAAATCGCAGGTTGCCCAGATGTTTAACTCCATCGCGGGCAAATACGATTTCCTCAACCACTTCCTGAGCGTCGGCACCGACATCTACTGGCGCCGCAAGGCCGTGGATGAGCTCAAAGCACTGCGCCCGGCCCGTATTCTGGACATTGCCACCGGCACGGCCGACTTCGCCATCGAAACGCTGCGCGCCGCTGCACCCGATGCCCAGGTAACTGGCGTCGATATTTCGGAAGGCATGCTGGAGGTGGGCCGCCGCAAGCTGGCGGCCAAGGGCCTGGGCCACCGCATCCGGCTAGAACTGGGCGACTCGGAAAGCCTGCCGTTTGGCGACGGCGAGTTTGATGCCGTGACGGCTTCGTTTGGGGTGCGCAACTTTGCCCACCTCGAAAAAGGCCTTGCCGAGATGCGCCGCGTGCTGCGGCCAGGCGGCAAGCTGGTGGTGCTGGAGTTCAGCAAGCCCACGGCATTTCCGCTCAAGCAAGCGTATAATTTTTATTTCAGCCGGGTGCTGCCGGTTTTTGGCAAGATAATTTCCAAAGACCAGTCGGCATACACGTACCTGCCCGAATCGGTGCAGGCATTTCCGGATGGCCCCGATTTCCTGGCGATTCTCGCCAAAGTCGGCTTCAAAGAACCTGCATGGCAACCCCTCACTTTCGGAATCAGCTCCATTTACACGGCGCACAACTAATGCGGCTGGCCCTGGTGGCCGGCTTGGTGGCCTTACTGCCCTTCGGGGCGCAGGCGCAGCGCAAGGCCCGCGCCCGCGTGAGCCGCAACTCCAAAGGCGTGGTAAAATCGGTGACGGTGCAAAACCTGCCGGCTTATGACGAGCGGTGGTTTCACCCGGGCATGTACCTGAGCTTCTCGGGCTCAAAATTCAACATCGAGCAGTCGGATTATTACGTGGCCAACAAGTGGGTCACGGCCAACTCTGTTATCAGTCCCAGCCTGGGGGTGGGTTTTATTGGCGATGCGCGGCTGGGTGGGCCGGAGTCGCCGTTCATCCTGCGCTTTGCGCCGGGCGTGAATTTCCAGACGCGCAGTGTGGAGTTTCGGCCCATCGGCTACCCTCAGCCCGACTCTATCGTGACGCAAAATATTACGTCGACGGTTATCCAGTTTCCGCTGCTGCTCAAGTATCAGTCGGACCGGCGGCGCAACGCCCGCATGTACATGATTGCGGGGCTCAATCCCTCACTCACGGCCACCAACCGTCGCAACGACCCGCTGCACAACGTGCTGCGTGCCGAGGGCAGCGACCTGACGCTGGAATACGGCGTAGGCCTGGAGCTGTTCTACCCGCTGTTTAAGCTGGCGCCCGAGGTGCGCTTTTCGCACGGCCTGAAGAACCTGCTGGTGCCGCGCAACGATGTGTTCAGCCGCAGCCTGCAGTACATGAGCACTAACGCGGTGACGCTGTACATCAACATTCAAAACTAAAATCCGGGTAGTCGGTAGTGGGTATTCGGTAAGCGGACGAAAACAGTCTGCTTACCGAATACCCAC
>NZ_BAAGZM010000083.1:0-11293 GCF_054778495.1 Hymenobacter agri | reverse complement strand
GCCCCGGGCGGGGCGGGCGGCACGCAGGTGCGGGTGCGCGGCATCACGTCGGCGGGCAACAACTCGCCGCTGTACGTGGTCGACGGGTTTCCGCTGCCTTCGTCGGATGCCAGCGGCAACAGCGTGGAGAACCAGCTCAACGCCATCAATCCCAATGATATTGAATCGATTGACGTACTGAAGGATGCTTCGGCCACGGCTATTTACGGCCTGCGGGCTGCCAATGGCGTCGTCATCATTACCACCAAGCGCGGCAAGGCGGGCACGTCCAGCATCAACCTTGACGGCTACCGCGGGGTACAGCAGGTGTGGCGCAAGCTCGACTTGCTGAATGCCGAGCAGTACGCCGTCATCAACAACGAGAGCCGGCTGGCGCAGGGCTCATCGCCGGTGCAGGACAAGCTGCGCGACCCCAAGTCGCTGGGCGAAGGCACCGACTGGCAGAAGGCCGTTTTCCGGCCCACGGCCGTGATTCAGAGCTACAACCTGGGGGCCTCGGGCGGCAGTGAGAAGGCACGCTACGCGGTATCGGGCGGCTACTTCCAGCAGGATGGCACGCTGAACGGCTCGAACTTCGAGCGTTTTACGCTGCGCGCCAACGGCGACATTGAGCTGAGCAAGCGCGTGAAGATTGGCAACAGCCTGTCGCTGACGCACCTGAGCGACCGGCAGCTGAACACTGGCAACGACGAGTTCGGGGTGCTGAACAACGTGCTGCAGGCCCCGCCCACGCTGCCCGTGTACCGCCCCGACGGTAGCTGGTACGAGGCCACCAAGGCCGACAACTACGTGGAGCCCAACCCGGTGCTACAGTCGCTGATTGCCAACAACAAGTTCAACCGCAACCGGGTGCTGTCGACGGTGTTTGCCGAAGTGGAGCCGGTGAAGCACCTGCGCTTCCGGACCAACGTGGGCGTGGACTTGATTTTTGACAACGGCAGCGGCTTCACGCCCTCGCTGGGCCCCAATTCGCCGCGCAACGGCCCGGGCACGGCCTCGGCCTACGCGTTTTCGAACTACAACCCCGGCTACCTCATCGAGAACACGCTGACCTACGACCGCCTGTTTGCCGAGAAGCACCAGGTAACGATATTGGCCGGGCAGTCGGCGCAGGAATTCAACTTCAACTCGGTGAGCGCCAACCGGGTGGGCTACCTCAGCAACGACCTGCAGCAGCTCAACAACGGCCCCCAAACCAACCAGACCAACGGCGGCACCAGCAGCCAGACGCGCCTGGCCAGCTACTTCGGCCGTGTGAACTACGACTTCGCGGGCAAGTATATGCTGTCGGCCACGCTGCGCTACGATGGCAGCTCGGCCTTTGCACCGGGCTACAAGTTCGGGTTCTTCCCGGGGGCTTCGGTGGGCTGGCGCCTGTCGGAGGAGGCGTTCATCAAGAACATTGCCGTCATCAGCAACCTGAAGCTGCGCGCCGGCTACGGCCGCGTGGGCAACCCACTGAACGCCGGGCAGTTTGCCTACCTGGCTACCATCAACACGGGTATTACGTACCCCTTCGGCCCCGGCAACACGGCCACGGGCACCCAGACCATCAACTCGGGCGCGGCCCCGACCCGTGCCCAGAACACGCAGCTGCGCTGGGAAGACAACGTGCAAACCAACATTGGTTTGGACCTGGGCTTGTTCGGCAACCGCATCGAGGCGACCATCGACGTGTATAACCGCCGCTCGCCCAACCTGATTAACAACGTGCCGGCCTACCTCGTGACGGGTACTTATGAGGCCGTGCCCACCAACTCGCTGGTCTCGTACAACCGCGGCATCGACGTGTCGCTCTCGACCCGCAACCTGAACGGCGGCGAAGGCGGCCTGAACTGGACGACGACGGCCGTGTTCTCGGCCTATAAAAACCAGATTGAAGACCTGGGCACGGGCGGGGTGGCCTTCAACGGCGCCACCAACCGCAACGGGGCCGCCCTGGTGCGCTACGACAAGGGCCAGCCCTTCGGCGCATTCTACGGCTACGTGGCCGACGGCTTGTTCCAGACGCCGGAAGACGTGAAAAACCACGCCACCCAGACCGTGAATGCCGACCCCGGCAAGAGCACCGGCCCCGGCGACATACGCTTCAAGGACCTGAACGGCGACGGCAAGATTACCGATGCCGACCGCACCTTCATCGGCAACCCCAACCCCGACTTCACCTACGGCCTGAACAACACGCTGAGCTGGCACGGGCTGGACCTGAACGTGTTTGTGCAGGGTTCGCAGGGCAACCAGGTGTACAACCTGAACCGTGTGTACACCGAAGGCGGCCTGTACAGCAACGGCAACAGCAGCACCCGCGTGCTGGGCCGCTGGACCGGCCCCGGCACCAGCACCGACGTGCCCCGCGCCATTGCCGGCGACCCCAACCAGAACCTGCGCGTGAGCAGCTACTTCATCGAGGACGGCTCCTACCTGCGCATCAAAACGCTGACCCTGGGCTACAACCTGCCCAAGAGCCTGACCCAGCGCGTGGCCGCCCAAAGCCTGCGCGTGTACGTGACCGGCCAGAACCTGCTCACGCTGACCAAATACACGGGCTTCGACCCGGAGCTCGGCGGACGCGGCATCGACTTTGGCGTGTACCCGCAGTCGCGGGTGTATCTGGCGGGCATCAACATCGGCTTCTAGGAAGCTGCTTCTGGCCCGCCTTCCCACCTTCTAATTCCCACCACATGAATTTCTTTCCTAAAACGGCCACCGTGGGTTTCCTGCTAACGCTGGGCCTGCTGACCACGGCAGGCTGCGGCGAAAAGTTTCTGGACGAAACGCCCCGCGACCAGCTCACGACCCAGAACTTTTACCGCAATGAAACGGATGCCATTCTGGCCACCAACGCGGTGTATTCGCAGCTGAGCCGCAAGGGCCAGTACAACTACTCGCTGTGGGGCATCGGCGATATTATGTCGGACAACTCGAACACCGGCGGCGGCGGCGGCGGCGACGGGGCCGAGGAAATTCAGCTCGACCAGTTCAACATTCCCAGCAGCAACCCCATGACCAGCGCCTTATGGGCCGGCTGCTACGTGGGCATCGGCACGGCCAACCTGGTGCTGCAGAAGGTGCCCGGCATCACCAACATGAGCCCGGACATCCGGACGCGCTGCCTGGGCGAGGCCCAGTTTCTGCGGGCCAAGTACTATTTCGACCTCGTGCGCTGCTTCGGCGATGTGCCCCTGCTGACCACGCCGCCCACTAGCCCGGCCGAGGCCGCCATTCCCCGCACGGCCGCCGCCAAGGTGTACGAGCAGATTGTGACCGACCTTACCGCCGCCAGCGCCAGCCTGCCGAGCAGCTACAGCGGCTCCGACCTGGGCCGCGCCACCAAGTGGGCCGCCATGGGCCTGCTGGCCAAGGTGCAGCTCACGCTGGGCAACAAGGCCGAGGCCGCCCGCCTGGCGCAGCTCATCATCACGACCAGCCCCCACAGCCTGTGGGCCAACTACGGCGACAACTTCAAGCTGGAAAATGAGAACGGCAAGGAGTCGCTGTTCGAAGTGCAGTTTGTGTACGACCCCTCGCAGTCGTACGACTTCAACCACCTGGGCTTCGTGGGCAACGAGTTTTTTGCCCCGCGCGGACAGGGGCTGGCGCCGCAGGGTGGCTACGGCTTCAACATTCCGGAGCCCAACTTCGTGGATGGTTACGAGGCCGGCGACCGCCGCCAGGCCGTCACCATCTTCAAACCCGGCGACCCCTACCCCGCCGGCAGCACCTACCCTTCGCAGCCGGCTAAGCTGGAAGGCTCGCCCAACGGCTACAACGTGCGCAAGTGGCTGGTGCCCAAAAGTGTGACCAACGTATGGGATTCACCCCTGAACTTCCCGGTGCTGCGCTTGGCTGAAATCTACCTCATCGCCGCCGAAGGCCTCGGCGCAACCCCCGATGGCTTTAAGTACCTGAACGTGGTGCGCCGCCGGGCTTTTGGCGAGGATATGGCCAGCACTTCGCCCCAGCCCCACGACCTGAACAGCAGCAACACCGGCGATTTTTCGGCCGCCGTGCTGCGCGAGCGCCGCTACGAGTTGGCCTTCGAAGACGACCGGTGGTTCGACCTCAAGCGCACGGGCAAGCTGCTCACCAACGCCCACCTCATCAGCAAGGGCATCAAACCTTTCAATGTGGTGTTGCCCATTCCGCAGAGCGAGCGCGACGCCAACCCCAACCTGACGCAAAACGATGGCTACTAAGCGCCCCGGTTTTTTCCCACCCCTGCTTTCCTCCGCTCCCATGCTTAGCTCCATTCGTCAATCTGTACTGCTGCTGGCCCTGGGGGCCGTAGCGCTGGGCTCGTGCCGCAAAAAAGAAGTGGACGAGCTGGAAGGCCCGGTGCCGACGGCCAGCTTCACCGTGGCGCTGAACACGACCCAGTTTCCGGTAGTGGCCACCTTCACCAACACCAGCACCGACGGCTTCCTGTACCAGTGGGACTTCGGCGATGGCTCGCCCCTGGCCAGCGGCCGCAACGTGACGCACACCTACACCCTGCCCCGTACCTACCAGGTGAAGCTGGTGGTAGCGGGCCGCGGCGGCACCAGCACCGCCCCGGTTGATGTGACCATTCCGTCGGCCTGCGGCAACGCGGCCTACGCGGCACTCATCGACTGCGGCAAGAACAACGCCACCAGCTGGACGTACTCGGACCAGGCCGGCGCCATTAAGACTTACGCGGCCAACGGCACCACCATCCTGTCGCAGTCGGCCGCGCCGCTGCCCGACTGCCAGGGCGACGACCAGTTTCAATTCGACCAGACGTTTACCTACACCTACGACGGCGGCGACAACTGCGGCGCCAACCTGAACGGGGCCGGCGGCTTCGTCTTCCGCCCCACGGCCAATGGCCTGGGCCAGATTGTGCTGCAGCGTCCGAAGTCATTCATCGGCGTCACGGACTCGGTGGTGAACAAAACCTACGACATCGTGGAGGCCACGGCCACGGTGCTGCGCCTGCGCGGCACCAACCCCAACGGCACCATCACGGAAGTGACGCTGATGCCCACGCCGCCGGTGCTGGTCATCACCGAGCGCCGCCTCACGGGGGGCAGCTCGCGCACCTGGGTGCTCGACAACACGGTGGCCAACACCATCACGGTAGGTACCGAGGCCGACCCTACGGCCTACTTCGCCGGAGGAGCACTGGGCAGCCTGCCCAGCTGCCAGGCCGATGACGAATACACGTTTACGAGCAGCCACAACTTCATTTACGATGCGAAGGCCGAAACCTTTGTAGCGGGCGCCTACTCCTGCCAAGCTCCTCGCTCACTTACCACCACGTTCACCTTCGGCCAGGCAACGGGCTCGGGTGTGGGGCAGTTTGTGTTGGCTTCGCCCAACGCTTTCATCGGGGCCACCGATGCTGGTTCCGACCGCACCTACCGCATCCTGTCTATCAACAACCGCACAATGGTGCTCCGGACGCTGGGTGCCCCTGTGCCGGCCGGTACGCCCGCCACGGTATTCACCCTCAAGCTACGGGTGAAATAAGTTTCCCACTTATCCTTTTCGCTATCCTCATGCTGACGCTATTTCATAGTTCTTCGACCCGTCTTGCGCTTGGCTTCGCCGCCATGGCCCTGGCCGCCGCCGGCTGCACCCAGAACCCGCCCGGCCCCACCATCGTCGAGACGCCCGCCGTCACGCCCGAGCCGGTGAATGCCACCATCATGCCCTACAGCAGCTACCGCACGCTGGCCTGGAGCGACGAATTTGATGGCGCCTCGCTCAATGCCCAGAAGTGGACGCCTGAGATTAAGGACGTGTGGTATAACAATGAGCTGCAGGCTACCACCGACTCGCGCAACAACCTGGCCGTGAACAACGGCAGCCTCGTTATCACGGCCCAGCGCGAAAGCTTCCACGGCCGCAACTACACCTCGGCCCGCATCAACACCAAGGGCCTGCGCGACTTCAATTTTGGCCGCATCGACGTGCGCGCCAAGCTGCCCAAAGGCAAGGGCATCTGGCCTGCCATCTGGATGCTGGGCTCGAACGACAGCCAGGTGAGCTGGCCGGCCTGCGGCGAAATCGACATCATGGAGTTACGCGGCAGCACGCCGCAGGTCAACATCAGCACCCTGCACTTCGGCAACAGCGTGGCCACCAAGCCCCAGCCGCTTTCCACGACCTATACGCTGCCCGGCGGCCGCGATTTTTCACAGGACTTCCACACCTTCAGCCTCATTCGGGCGCAGGATAAGCTGGAGTGGTACGTCGACAGCGTAAAGTACTTCACGGCCACGCAGTCGCAGGTATCGCCCTACCCCTTCAACAACCCGTTCTATCTGATTCTGAACGTGGCCGTGGGCGGCGATTTCGACGGTAACCCCGACGGCACCACCACCTTCCCGCAGCAGATGCAGGTGGACTACGTGCGCTACTACAAATACAAAGAATAGGCGGGCTCCGGCCCGCCGCTCGCGCCGGCCGGGACCGTGGTGGGAATCCCCGGTCGGCAAGGGCCCTGGTCGCCGGCCCGCATGGGCTGGCGGCCAAATGGCCTGCCGCACTGGCTCCCGGCAGCTCCCGGCTACTGTTTTTGCTTTCTCTTTCTCCGCATGATTTCGACTCTGCTCCCTGGTTTGCTGCTGCTGCTTGGTGCCGGCGGCACCGCGCCCGCCCCAAAGGCTCCGGCGGCCGCGCCGCGATATACATTCACCAAGCTGGCCTGGAGCGACGAATTCAACTACACCGGCCTGCCCGACTCGGCCAAGTGGACCTACGACGTGGGCGGCCACGGCTGGGGCAACAAGGAAGAGCAGTACTATACCAAAAAGCGCCGCGAAAACGCCCGCGTCGAGGGCGGCAACCTCATCATTGAGGCCCGCAAGGAGGCGCTGGTGGCTGGCAATCCGTACACCTCGGCGCGGCTCGTCTCGCGCGGCAAGGGCGGCAGCCAGCTCTACGGGCGTTTCGAGATTCGGGCCAAGCTACCGGCCGGCCGGGGCACCTGGCCCGCCATCTGGATGCTGCCCGACAAGAACCTGTACGGCAACAAAGGCTGGCCCGACAACGGCGAAATCGACATCATGGAGCACGTGGGCTACGACCCCAACGTGGTGCATGCCACCACCCACTGCAAGGCCTACTACTTCCGCCTCAATACCCAGAAAACGGGCATCACCAAGCTACCCGACGCTACGACCACCTTCCACGTGTACTCGGTGGAATGGACGCCCGAGACCATCACGGCCCAGGTCGACGGGCAGTTGTACTTCGCCCACCGCAACGAGGGCACCGGCTGGGAAACCTGGCCCTGGGACCAACCCTTTCACCTGCTGCTCAATATTGCCGTGGGCGGCGAATGGGGCGGCCAGAAGGGCATCGACGAAGCCGCCTTCCCGCAGCAGATGCTGGTGGACTACGTGCGGTTTTATCAGATGAGCAAGTCCTGACCCTGGCTTTTGGTAGTTGGTTTTTGGTTGGTTGTTTTAACTGGCCCCTTCTACCAAACACCGAAAGTCATTCGCAAAAAAATCAAATTCCACCAACCCAAAACCCACCATCTCATGAACAACTTTACCAAACTGTTTGCCACGGCCGCCCTAGTGGCCGCCAGCAGCGCCGCGGCCTCGGCCCAGACGCTGTACGACAACTTTGAAAATACCCGCCTGGTGAGCTACCCCGTGGTAGAAGGCACCCTGACGCAGAACGTGGCCAACCCCGGCAGCAGCACCGTGAACAGCAGCAGCACCTGCGCTTCCTACGCGCGGGCTGGCGGCGCGCAGTACGCCGTGCTGGTGGTGAAGCCCAACAACGCGAAAATGCTCGACGTAGCGGCCTACGCCACCGGCGGCGCCAAGCGCATCAGCGTGAAATTCCGAAGCCCGGCGGCGGGCGTGACGGTGGCGGCCGTGCTGCAAAACAGCACCAAGTCGAACGCGCAGCCCTACCCCGGCGGCAAGTTCGGCACCGAGTACACGGCCGTAACGACCAAGGTCAACGACTGGGAAATCCTCACCTTCACGCCCAGCGCAGCCAGCGCCGGCAACTTCGACGCCACCGTAACGTCGGCCGACATCGACCAGATGCTGTTTCAGGTAGCGCCCAACTCCAACAACGCCGCCACTTACTACCTCGACGACATCATGGGCCCCGAGCTGCAGGCCGTGGCCCCGCCCACCAACCTGGCCGTGCGCCAGCTCTACGACAACTACGATGGTACCCGCGCCGTGAAGTACATCGCCTATAAAACGGCCGGTGCCCTCAAACTCGACACGCTGAACCCCGCCCCCGGCGCCGGCAACACCAGCGCCCGCGTGGCCCGCTACACCCGCTCGACGCAGCAGTACGACTCGTGGGTGCTGCAGCCCCGCGGCGCGGCCCTGAACGACGTGACCAACTTCCGCAACAACACCCAGCGCATGTCGCTGAAGGTGTATAGCCCCGCCCCCGGCATCGTGTTCCAGATTACGCTGCAGGACTCGACCGTTGCCGGCGCCACCAACTACCCGGCCGGCCGCAACTCGGAATACACCGCCACTACCACCGCTACCAACGCCTGGGAAACCCTCACCTTCAACTTCGTGAACTCGCCCAGCGCCACGCCCAACACCGGCCTGAACGAGATTGTGCTGCTGGTAGCGCCCAACACCACGGCCCGCCGCAAAATCTACGTCGACGACTTCTACGGCCCCAGCCTGGTTGGTTTTGTGCCCACCGCCACCCGCACTGTGGCATCCGATTTCGCCGCCTTCGCGCCGGCCTTCCCCAACCCCACCTCGGGCCGCACGCAGCTGCCCTTCAGCCTGAAGAAAGCCGCCAGCGTGAGCCTGGCCGTGTACGACAACCTGGGCCGCCGCGTGGCGGAGCTGCTGACCGGCGAAACCCGCGCCGCTGGCTCGCACACCGCCGAGCTGGACGCTGCTACGCTGGCCCCCGGCCTCTACACCTGCCGCCTGACCGTGGACGGCGTGGCCCTGAGCCGCCCCCTGAGCGTGGAATAACCTTCTTCCTTTCCGCCTTTCAGCCGCAAGCCCTCGCCAATCTGGCGGGGGCTTTGCGTTTGGAGGCCGCCAAGCCCGGTTTGCCCCTAGCTTTGCGGGCTCTAACTCATTTTATTCCCTGAACCACCTGATTATGCGCCAGAACCTTGTTGCCGGCAACTGGAAAATGAACCTGACCTACCCCGAAGGCCAGGCATTGGTTACTGAACTCGCCACCATGGCCGGCCCGGCCGTGGCCGCCCCCGACGCCCCGGCAGTAGTGCTGTGCGTGCCTTTCCCTTACCTGGCGGGCATCAAGCAGCACCTGCCCGAGAGTGGCTTCCACCTCGGCGCCCAGAACTGCCACCAGAAGGAAAGCGGCGCCTTCACGGGCGAAGTGTCGGCGCGCATGCTGGCTTCGGTGGGCTGCGAGTACGTGATTCTGGGCCACTCCGAGCGGCGTCAGTACTTCCACGAAACCGACGACCTGCTGGCCCAGAAGCTGAAAGCTGCCTTGGCCGCCGGCCTGAAGCCCATTTTCTGCGTGGGCGAGTCGCTCGAAACTCGTGAGGCCGACGAGACGTTCGCCTTCATCGGTAAGCAGCTGGAAGATGGCCTTTTCCACCTCAGCAACGAGGAGTTTGCGCAGGTAGTGGTAGCGTATGAGCCCATCTGGGCCATTGGTACGGGCCGCACGGCCACCAGCGCGCAGGCGCAGGAGGTGCACGCCTTCATCCGCGAGCGCATTGCCCGCGCCTACGACGCCGAAGCCGCCCTGAACACCACCATCCTCTACGGCGGCTCGGCCAACGCCCAGAACGCCAAGGAGCTGTTCAGCCAGCCCGACGTGGACGGCGGCCTCATCGGCGGTGCCTCGCTGAAAGCGGCCGACTTTACCACCATCATCGAGTCGTTTTAAGCAATGTTGAATTTTTAGGGTTGAGGGTTGAGTTGCAGACGTAGTGCGGCATTGCCTTTGTCATTCAGCCCTCACCATTCAATCCTCAGCCCTTCTCACATGCTTTCTTTTCTCCTGAGTTTCCTGCTGGCTTTCGCCCCGGCCAAAGCACCGGCCGCCGGCCCGCTCGAGCCGTGCAAAATATTCGGCTCGGTGTACCTCGAAACCGACCCGGCGCGGCGCGGCTACTGTTTCGGCACGGTGTACGTGGAGCCCGAGGAGGCCTTTGCCGACGTGCTGGTGTTCAAGGAGCAGAACAAGCTGTTTGCCGACAAGCCCGGGCTGTGGGCCGATGCCCCCGCCCGCGACTTCGCCGACTACGTGCTGCTGGTGGTGAAAGACCGCAGCCGCGCCGATTTCAGCATTCACTACACCGACGTGCGCTCGTTTGCGGGCTGCAAATCGAATAACTAGCGGCCCCGACGAGCAAAAAAGTAGAACGTCATGCTGAGCGCAGTCGAAGCAACTCTACCGCAGTAGTAATTAAATCGAACAACCGACGATTAAAGGTCAACGATTGAAAATACTGCTGCGGCAGAGCTGCTTCGGCTGCGCTCAGCATGACGTTCTTTTTTACTGATTATCATTACGATTCCGCATTTCCCCTTCCTTTCCTAATGGAATTAACCCTACAAAGCATCACCAAAACCTTCGGCCCGAAAACTGTGCTGCGCGACCTGAGCCTGACGGCCGGCCCCGGCATGTGCGTGGGCGTGCTGGGCCGCAACGGCGCCGGCAAAAGCACGCTCTTCAACCTGCTCACCAACGTGCTGCTGCCTACCAGCGGCCAGATATTCATCGACGGCGAGGCGATGGGCGAAACCTTCCCCGTGGCGGTGAAGCGCCGCATGGGCGCGCTCGTGAACCAGGGCTACCTCGTAGAGGAGCTCACGGCCGAGGAATACCTGGAGTTCGTGGCCCGCATCTACGAATTGCCCGATGCGCAGGCGCGCATTGCCAGCCTGCTGGGCCATTTGCTGGAAGACTACGACACCGTACGCCGCAAGCGCCTGAGCACCTTCTCGACCGGTATGAAGCAGCGCGTGGCCATTGCCTCCTGCCTGCTGCACCGCCCCGAGCTGCTGATTCTGGATGAGCCCTTCAACGGCCTCGACGTGTTTGCCGCCGACCGCGTGCTGAGTTTGCTGCGCAGCTACCAGCCGCAGGCCCTCACGTTCGTGTCGTCGCACAACCTGGGCCACATTGAGCAGTTGGCTACCCACCTGCTCATCATCGATGAGAGCGCAGTGAAATTCTGGGGCACGATGGATGAATTTGCCCACGGCGAGCGCGCCGACCTCGGCGATGCCCTGCTGCAGCTGTTGCACCCCGCCACCAACCAAGCCCAGGACCTGACATGGCTGACCTCGCAACGCTAGCGCCCGCCACCGCCGGCGCGGGCCGGCTC
>NZ_BAAGZM010000082.1:0-11352 GCF_054778495.1 Hymenobacter agri | reverse complement strand
GCGTGCGCAGCGCCGCCCTCTACACCGTGCGCTACCCGCTGAGCGAAACCCAGCTCCGCGACTTCGCCACCCGCTGTCTCGCCGACCCGGTGCTGCACGACGTGCGCCTGAACGAGTTGACCGGCGCCGAAGGTTACGCCACCTACATCCTGGTGGCCCGCCGCCCCGGCGTGACCGACGACGAAGGCACCTCGGCCCAGAATGCTCTCGCCGATATCCTGAACGAGCCGCTGGACGTGCACACCCAGCACATTTTCAGCAAGAAGCTCTACCTGCTCGAAAACGACCTGCCCGAAACCGACCTGCGCCGTATCGCGGAGGAGCTGCTTGGCAATAAGCTCATCAACTGGCTGGAAGTGGGCCGCGTGGCCGATGGCATCCGCGACTACACGCCGCGCCCTGGCGGCGGGGCCGAGGCCATTACCGAAGTCGTTTCGCTGACTGGCCTGAGCGATGCGGAACTGCTGCAGCTCTCGAAGGAAAACATTTACGCCCTGAATCTGGAAGAAATGCGGGCCGTGCGCGACTACTTCGCCGCTGCCGAAACGCAGGCGGAGCGGAAAGCCGCAGGCCTGCCCACTGACCCCACCGATTGCGAGCTGGAAATTATCGCCCAAACCTGGTCGGAGCACTGCAAGCACAAGGAGTTTTCGGCCCTAATCAACTACAAAGACCTGGAAACGGGCGAGGAGAAGCAGGTCGATTCGCTGTTCAAAACTTACATCAAAAACGCCACGTCGGAAGTGGACCGCCAGCTGCGCGCCAACGGCAACGACTGGCTGATTAAGGTGTTTTCGGACAACGCCGGCGCGGTGCGCATCAATCCCGACGCGCTGTTCGTGTGGAAGGTGGAAACGCACAACTCGCCCTCGGCCATCGACCCGTACGGCGGGGCCATCACGGGCATTCTGGGCAACAACCGCGACCCGTTGGCCACTGGCATCGGGGGCGCGCGGCTGCTGTTCAACACCAACGTGCTGTGCTTCGGTAACCCCGAATTTGATGGGCAATTGCTGACCGGGCAGCTGCACCCGCGCCGTATTCTGGAAGGCGTGCGCAAGGGCATCGAAGACGGCGGCAATAAGTCGGGCGTGCCCACGGTGAACGGCGCCATTGTATTCGATGACCGGTACGCCGGCAAGCCGCTGGTGTACTGCGGCACTGGCGCGGTGATGCCCATGCAATTCGCCGGGCTCGACTCGTGGGAAAAGAAGATTGATGCCGGCGACCGCATCATCATGGCCGGCGGCCGGGTGGGTAAGGACGGTATTCACGGCGCGACTTTCTCGAGCATCGAGCTGGACGAAACCGCGCCCGCCACGGCCGTGCAAATCGGCTCGCCCATCACCCAGAAGCTGGCGATGGATTTCCTCATGCTGGCAGCCCGCCGCGGTCTGCTGAAATGCAGCACCGACAACGGCGCGGGCGGCCTGTCGTCCTCCGTGGGCGAGCTGGCTGGCATTTCGGGCGGCGCGGTGGTGGAGCTGGAGCGCGTGCCGCTGAAGTACCCCGGCCTGCGGCCTTGGGAGATTTTCGTGAGCGAGTCGCAGGAGCGGTTCACGCTGGTGGTTGAGCCCGGCAAGATGGACGAGCTGCTGGCGCTGGGTCAGGAAATGGAAGTGGAGCTGACGGATATCGGCCACTTCACCGCCGATGGTTTCCTGGACGTGCGCTTCGACGGCACGCCGGTGGCGCGGCTCAACATGGAGTTCCTGCACGAGGGCGTGCCGCGCAAAATCCTGGAAGCGGAGTGGACCAAACCCGCCGCTGCTGAGCCGAAAATTCCGACGGTCACGGATTACACCGAGACGCTGACGCAGCTGCTGGGTTCGCTTAATATCTGCTCGCGCGAATCGGTGATTCGGCAGTACGACCACGAGGTGAAGGGCCGCACGATTGTGAAGCCGCTGATGGGCGCAACCGGGCAGGCGCCGCAGGATGCCGCCGTGGTGCGCTTCAACTTTGAGAGCTGGGAAGGCGTGGCCGTGAGCAACGGCATCATCCCGCGCTACGGCGACTTGGACGCGTATGATATGTCGGCTGGCTCGTTTGATGAGGCGGTGCGCCAGATTATTGCGGTAGGAGGGAAGCTCCCGAATCTGACGCCCGGCGACGGCATTTTCTGGTCGGTGAATGACAACTTCTGCGTGCCCGACTCAGTGTACGACCCCACCAGCAACCCCGATGGCAAGCAGAAGCTGGCCAAGCTGGTGCGCATGTGCGAGGCCCTGCGCGATGCCACGGCCGCCTACTGCATCCCGCTCACCAGCGGCAAGGACTCGATGAAAAACGACTTCAAGGCCGACGGCGTGAAGATTTCGGTGCCGCCCACCGTGCTCTACTCGATGACGGCCAAGATGGAAGACGTGCGCCGCGCCATCACCTCCGATTTCAAACAGGCCGACGACGTGGTGTACCTCCTCGGCGAAACCTACGACGAGCTGGGCGGCTCCGAGTTCTACGCCCTGCACGGTCAGCTCGGCGCCAATGTGCCGAAGGTTGATTTCGCGAAAGCCAAGGCGCTGTACACCCTCGTGAGCCAGGCCAATGACCAGCATCTCATCCAGTCCTGCCACGACCTGAGCGACGGCGGCCTCGCCGTAGCGCTGGCCGAAACCACCTTCGGCTACGGCTACGGGGCCGAAATCGACCTGCCCGCCACCGGCCTGCCGCTGGCGACGCAGTTGTTTTCGGAGTCACACTCACGCTTCCTGGCCACCGTGGCCCCGGAAGATGTGGTGGCCTTCGAGCAGCTGCTTGGCGAGCGCGCCACCCGCCTCGGCCGTGTGACGCTGGACGGCCAGCTGACCGTGCGCCACGCCGGCCAGCCGGTGATTGCGGCCAACACCGCCACGCTGCGCGCCGCCTGGACCAACGGGCCCGTCAATCAATTACTCGGCGTGGTATCGAAAGACAATCTAAGCCACTCCAACTCGCTCTAAAAGCACAAGACCCTTTTCCATTGGCCCAAAAGACTTTTGAAATGGTACAAGACTCGGCTCAAGGAGCACATAAAGTTCAATCGGAGGCACAAGATGGCCGCACGGGTTCGCCCGGCGCGGTGCAGGCGCTGATTCTGACTGGCTTTGGCATCAACTGCGAAGAAGAATTCGCGGCCGCCTACCGTCTGGCCGGCGCCGAGGCCACCATCGTGCACCTCAACCAGGTGCTGCACGGACAGGTGAGCATCCACGATTTCGACATCCTGAACTTCCCCGGTGGCTTCTCCTTCGGTGACGACCTGGGTTCGGGCGTGGTGCTGGCCAACAAGCTGCGCTACCGCCAGACCAGCGCCGACGGCCGCACCCTGCTCGACGACATTAAGCAGTTCATTGCCGATGGCAAGTTCGTGCTCGGCATCTGTAACGGCTTCCAGGTACTAGTGAAGCTGGGCCTGCTGCCCAACATGGGCGGCAACGTAACCCCCGAAGTGACCCTGACCCACAACGCCAGCGGCCGCTACGAAGACCGGTGGGTGACGCTCCGCGTGAACCCCACGTCGAGCACGCCTTTTCTGAAAGGCATCGAGACGCTGGAAGTGCCCGTGCGCCACGGTGAAGGCCGGCTGGTAATTCCGGATGCCGCTACGCAGGCCGCCATTGAAGCGGCCGGGTTGAACTGCCTGACCTACGCCGATTTCGACGGCAGCCCTACCGATGTGTACCCCTTCAACCCCAACGGCGCGTCCCTGAACTGCGCCGGCCTGACCGATACCACCGGCCAGGTATTCGGCCTGATGCCGCACCCGGAGGCGTTTCTGTCGGCTTACAACCACCCTGACTGGGCGCGGCGGCGGCGGCAGAACCCCGGCGCCAGCGAGGAAGGGGAGGGGCTGAAAATCTTCCAGAATATCGTCGCCCACATTACCCAAAAAAACAGCGCTACGGCTCCGGCTGTGCAACTCGCCAACCAAAACTAGCCTCCCAGAAACGTAGCTAATGAACACCCTCACGCACTTCGATTCTCCCCAGCTCCCGCTGCTGCACCGTGGCAAAGTCCGCGACAGCCTGCGCGCGCCCGGCGGCGACCGCCTCATCATCGTGACCGACCGCCTCTCGGCCTTCGACTCGGTGCTCGAAACCGCCATCCCGCACAAGGGCGCGGTGCTGAACGGCCTGGCCAACTTCTGGTTTGCCAAAACCGCGCACATCATCCCCAACCACGTTATTAAGCTCGTCGACCCCAACGCCATGCTGGTGAAGGAGGCCGAGCCCATCCGGGTGGAAATGGTGGTGCGCAACTACATCACCGGTTCGATGCTGCGCGGCTACCAAGCTGGCCAGCGCACCTTCTCGGGCGTGACGGTGCCCGACGGCCTCACCAAGCACCAGCGGTTCGCCGAGCCCATCGTGACGCCGACCACCAAGGAGGAGTCGGACCGCGAAATTACCCCCGAGAACCTCGTGAGTGAGGGCTGGGTGAGCCAGGAGTTGTACGACCAGATGAAGGAAAAATCCCTGGCGCTGTTCAAAGTCGGCTCCGAGCTGCTGGCCGAGAAAGGTATTATCCTAGTTGATACCAAGTATGAGTTTGGCTTGCTGAACGGTGAGCTGATTCTCATCGACGAGATGCACACGCCCGATTCGTCGCGCTTCTGGAGCGCCGAGGACTATGCCCGCAACCCCGAAACGGCCGAGCAGATGGACAAAGAGTACATCCGACAATGGCTGATTGCCAACAAAAAGGACGACCAGTACCCCCGCGCCCTCACCCCGGAAGTGGCCCAGGAAGCCAGCCGCCGCTACCTCGACATCTACGAGCGCATCGTGGGCGAGCCCCTGCCCACCGCCGACAGCGAGGATGTCCGCGCCCGCCTGCTGGCCAACCTCGCGCAGGCCGGCTTACTCTGACCAGTTACCAAATGGAAACTGCCGCCCCCAAGCAACTTGTTGAATCCTACATCAAAGCGTACAACCGCTTGGATGTTGCCGGCATGCTCGCGCCGTTGCATGAGGATGTCGTATTTCGCAACGTTTCCAACGGTGAAATAAACCTGACTACGACCGGTAAGGCGGCTTTTCGGCAGCAGGCCGAGCAGGCCACGCAATACTTCTCCGCGCGAGAGCAGCGCGTGACCGATTGGCAGATTAGTGGCCCGCGCGTCGAAGTTGCCATTGATTACTCGGCGGTTGCCGCCATTGAACTGCCCAACGGTCTGCAACCGGGCGACGCCTTGCAGCTGCAAGGCCGGTCTGTTTTCGAGATTGAAGACGGCCGGATTATTTCCATCGAAGACATTAGCTAGCCCCGCGGCGCGGGTTTAATTCCGTACTCCCTTGACTGACTCCCAAACCCTTCTCCTCCTCGGTTCCGGCGCGCGCGAGCACGCCCTGGCCGAAAAGCTGACCCGCGACGGGGCCACGGTGCACGTGCTGCCCGGTAACGCTGGCATCCCCAACAGCCACCCCGGGGTGAACCCGCTCGATTTTGAGGCCGTGAAAGCCTTCGCCCAGGCCCACGATTCCAAGTTGATTGTGGTGGGTCCTGAAGCCCCGCTGGCGGCCGGTATCACCGACTTTTTTGCCGGTTCCGATATCAAGGTTTTCGGCCCCACCCGCTCGGCGGCGCGGCTCGAAAGCTCGAAGGTGTGGAGCAAGGAATTCATGCGCCGCCACGGCGTGGCTACGGCGCAGGCCTGGCCCTTCCGGAGCGATAACATTGCCGCCGCCCGCGCCAAAGCCGCCGAGCTGGGCGGGCACGTGGTGGTGAAATACGACGGCTTGGCCGCCGGCAAGGGCGTGTACGTGTGCTCGTCGCCCGAAGAAGCCGAAGCGGCTTTTGATGATTTGCAGACGAGCTACTCGGGCTGGTTCAGCTTCCTGCTCGAAGAGAAGCTCACCGGCCCCGAAATCAGCATCATCGGCCTGACGGATGGCCGCACCATCCGCCTGCTGGCCACTTCGCAGGACCACAAGCAACTGCTGGCCGGCGACCTCGGCCCCAACACCGGCGGTATGGGTGCCTACTGTCCCGTGCCCTTCGCCGATGCCAACGTGCTGGCCGCCATCCGCCGCGACATCGTGGACCCCACCCTGGGCGGCCTGCAAAAAGAGCAGTTCGAGTTCCGGGGCTTCCTTTATTTCGGCATCATGCTCACGCCCAGCGGCCCCAAGCTTCTCGAATACAACGCCCGCCTCGGCGACCCCGAAGCCGAAGTCCTGCTGCCTGCCCTCGACAGCAGTCTGCTTGAGTTGATTGAAGCTACACTCGATGGCACCCTCGCTAAACAGGGCGTTCGGCAGCGCCCCGGCGCGTTTGTAGGCGTGGTGCTGGCCTCGGGCGGCTACCCGGCCGCCGGTTTCCCCACCGGTTTTCCCATCACCGGCCTCGACAACCTGCCGGCCGGCGTGCACGCCTACCACGGCGCCACCAAGCGCAACGAGGCCGGCGAGCTCGTGACCAACGGCGGCCGGGTCCTCGTTCTCACTGCCCACGGCCAAGATTTGGAAGAAGCCACCGCCCGCGCCTACGAAGCCTGCGCCCGCGTCACGTTCGAGGGAGCCTATTTCCGCTCCGACATTGCCCAACGCCCCGCCCCGGTCCTGACGGCCGCCGTTGTAAATTGAGACCAGAAGCCCAACTCAAACTAATGAAGCTCCTCGCCTCCTTCGAGCAATTCCAGCAGACCTCCGTCTCTTTCGGCGGGGGAGAGGGGAGGCCCGCCCGCCTGGCCATCCTGCTTTCGGGCCGGGGCTCCAACATGCTGGCCCTGCTCGAAGCTACCAAAACCGGCATTCTGAAAGGCCTGGCCGAGGTCGTGGTGGTCTTCAGCAACAAGCCTGATGCCTTCGGCCTCGAAGCCGCCGCGGCCCTAGGCTGCCCCATCGCCTCGCTGCCCAGCCAGGGCCGCAAGCGCGAAGCTTTTGATGCTGACGCGGCGGCGCTGCTCCAGCAGTATCAGCCCGATTTGGTGGTGTTGGCGGGGTACATGCGCATTTTGTCGCCGGCTTTCATTCAGCCGTTTGCGGGCCGCATCATCAACATTCACCCCGCCGATACCCACCAGCACCAGGGCTTGCACGCCTACGAGTGGGCGTTTGAAAACAAGCTGCCCGAAACCAAAATCACGGTGCACCTCGTGGATGAAGGCCTCGATACCGGCCCCATCCTCGCTCAGCAAACAGTGGACCTGCGCGGGGCCGATACGCTGGCCGAAGTCGAGCGCCGCGGCCTCGCTGTGGAGCACGAGCTGTACGCGCGGACTTTGGCCGAATTGATTACGCAGGCACGTCGTGCAGAGCGTAGCGAAGCATCTCGCGTGCCGCCACTAATCAACAACGATTAAGCTGCTACCCCACGCGAGATGCTTCGACTGCGCTCTGCATGACGTTCAACCCACCCCCTCAGATACTCCATAACCATCCCATCCCATGTGCGGAATAGTAGGTTTTCACGGTCCCGATAACGTCGTGGGCGATATGATTGTCGGCCTCACTGCCCTCCAGCACCGGGGGCAGGACGCGGCCGGCATCGCCACCTTCGACGACTCGTTTCACCTCTGCAAAGGCCAAGGGCTCGTCAACGACGTGTTCAAGCCCAAACACGTGAAGAAGCTAAAGGGCAACATCGGCATCGGGCACGTGCGCTACACCACCCAGGGCGCCAACGACTCCGACCTGGCCCAGCCCTTCACCACCAGCTACCCCTTCGGGCTGGCGATGGTGCACAACGGCAACGTCATCAACTTCCGCGACGTGGCCAAGCGCCTGCACGATAAGTACCACGTGCTGCCCAAAACCACCAACGACCTGGAGCTCATCATGTACACCTTCGCCTCGGAGCTGCGCGTGAAAGACCTCGACCACATTTCGGTAGTCGATATCTTCGATGCCGTGGAAACCACCCAGGAACTGGTGAAGGGTGCTTACGCCACCATTACCGTCATTGCCGGGCACGGCCTGCTGGCCTTCACCGACCCGCTGGGCATCCGCCCGCTGGCGTTGGGGCGGCGCGACACGCCCGCCGGCCCGGTCTACGCCTTCGTGTCGGAAAGCACCTGCTTCGACTACCTGGACTTTGAATTTGTAGAGAATGTGGGCCCCGGCCAGGCCATTTTCATCGACAATAACTACCAGGTGCACCGCAAAAACCAGTACGCGCTGCCCAAAAACTTCTGTGCCTTCGAGCAGATTTATTTCGCCCGCGAAGACTCCGTGATTCACGGCCGCCTAGTGGCGCGGGAGCGGGTGCGGCTGGGCAAAATCCTGGCCCGCAAGGTGGTCGATGCCGGCTTGAAGCCCGACATGGTGATTGACGTGCCCAGCTCGGGCTACTTCGCGGCCTCCGGTCTGGCCGAGGCCATTGGCGTGCCCTACCGCCGCGCGCTGGTGAAAAACAACCACATGGGCCGCTCCTTCATCGTGCCCACCCAGGCCGGGCGCGAAGACGTGGTGAAGAAGAAGCTGAACCCCATCCGCGAGTTCGTGCAGGGCAAAAAGGTGGCCGTGGTGGACGACAGCATCGTGCGCGGCACTACCTCGCGCCGCATCGTGCGCCTGTTGCGCGAAGCCGGGGCGTCGGAAGTCTACTTCATATCGAGCGCGCCGCCCATCGTGTCGCCCTGCATCTACGGCATCGACATGGCCATGAGCACCGAGCTGATTGCCGCCAACTACACCACCGACGAAATCTGCCGCTACATCGAAGCCGATAAAGTCATTTACCAGGATTTATCGGACTTGGAGGAGCTGTTTGCCGAGGAAAAAGGCCACGGCGGCAGCTGCTTCGCCTGCTTCTCGGGCAAGTACCCGACGGGCGACGTGACGCACTACCTGCGCCACATTCAGGAAGAGCGCGCCAGCCACCGCGGCGATAAAAAGGATAAGAAGTCGGTGAGCGCGAAAGCGCCCGCACCGACGGAGCATTAACCCCACCCCAACCCCTCCCCTCCGGGGGAGGGGCTTTTGATTTACTTCACCAAAAGCCCCAAAGGCCCCGCGTCAGGCTCCCCTCTCCCGAAGGGGAGGGGCCGGGGGTGGGGTTCCCCGCATGAACGACTCCCAAAACAACCCCGCCGGCTACTCCATCGAAGAAGGCAACGCCGCCTCGCGCAATGCTTACTCCTGGGCCAAAAAAACCTTCGCCAACCGCGCCGGAAAGCCCGGCGAGCCCGCCCAGGACCTCGACGGCGGCTTCTCCAACGAAATTCGCTTCGGCGCCGAGCGCCTCGGCATCAGCTCCGACGGCATCGGAACCAAGATTGAAGTGGCCGAGCGCCTGAACCAGTACGACTCGCTGGGCTACGACCTCATCGCCATGACGGCCGACGACCTCATCGCCGCCGGTTTCGTGCCCACCAACCTGTCCAATATCATCGACGTGAACCACCTCGACTACGACGTGGTGGACCAGCTGATGCGCGGCCTGCACAATGCCGCCAACTTCGCCCAAATCGCCATCACCGGCGGCGAAATTGCGGAGCTCGGCAACCGCATCGGCGGCTGGCCGGGGGCCAAGATGAACTTCAACTGGTGCTCCACGGCCATCGGGGTGCTGCACCCCAGCCTGGCCCAGCCCCTGAGCGGCAAAACTGCCCAAGCTGGCCACGCGGTGGTGGCGCTGCGCTCGCCCTCGTTCCGCTCCAACGGCTACTCGCTGGCCCGCAAAACCCTCACCCGCCTCTTCGGCGAAAACTGGCACGAGGCCCCCTACGATGGCCCCGACCAGCACGCCAACTGGGGCGAAGCCATGCTCTCGCCCTCGCTCATCTACTCGCCCGGCATCACGGCCCTGCTCGATGCCGGCCTGCCCTTGCACGGCATCGCCCACATCACGGGCGGCGGCGTGGCCGACAACTTCAAGCGCGTGCTCAAAAACGGCCTCGGCGCGGTGCTCGACAACCTGTTCGAACCCCTGCCCGCCATGCAGCGCCTCATGGAGCTCGGCGGCCTCGACGCCGAAACTGCCTACCTCTACTGGAACATGGGCACCGGCATGCTCATCGTGACGGAAGAAGCCTCGGCCGAAGCCGTGGTGGCCTCGCTGCGCGCCAGCGGCTACCTGGCCCAGGTGGCCGGCCACCTCACCGCCGAACCTGGCGTGACGCTGCGCGTGGCGGCGGGGGAATTGCGCTACGCGTAAGGAATCTGTGTCATGGCAGGTAGATGATTTAGCGTACTTCGCGTTACAATTTCTACCTGCCATGAAACGCTACTTTATTAATCAGGAAGGCGACGCCAACAAGTTCTGGAATATCGAACTGATTGATTCGGCCTACACGGTGACTTTTGGTAAGGTTGCCACAAAGGGCAGGGAAACGTCAAAAGCACTAGGAAGCTCAGAAGCTTGCGCTGCGGAAGTTTCAAAGCTCATTCAAGAGAAGCTGCGTAAGGGCTATCGGGAAATCCAGATGGGCGAAACGGTGCCTGAGAAAGCAGTGTCGAAGAAGTTGAAGCACGTTTATCGCCCAATGGACGAAGACCTGTTCTGGGAAATTCTGGACGCCCTTAATTGGAAAAAGACGGGTGACGATGATGCTGTATTGCTACCGGCCGAAAAACGGCTGGCCGCCCTGCCGCTGAATGATATTTTTGCCTTCGATGAGCTGCTGGCCGAAAAGCTCTATCAGCTCGATAGCCAGAAATATGCGGCTGCCTGCTATCCCGGCGAAAATACTGATTACATATCGGGCGATGCCTTCCTGTACGACCGGTGCAGCGTACTGACCAATGGCCGGGCTTTTTACGAAGCGGTGCTACTCGACCCCGGCAAATGGCCGGTCGGCTACGAGTTCGAAAGCTTGATTTACCTGCCACAGAAAGCATACACCCGCAAAACCAAGGACGACGATTATCCGCACCTCACCAAAGTGTCTATTGAAACGTGCAGTAATAAGGCGGGCTGGGCTGAATTATGAGGACAATGGCTCACCCAAACTGCGGAGTAGCCCAGCTACTGACGCGGTGCGTAGCTCCGTGCTTTAATGCCGCTTCCCCGGCAAACCACCGGTCTCCGTCGAATCTACTTACCATACACGGGTCGTGTAAATAAGGACAAATGCCAGTAGTTGCCATACGCAAGCTAATTGTTTAGGACCAGTCACGTAGTACTACTATGCAACGCGTAGATAAGTATGAATAGCCGCGTGCATCTACTATACAAAGCTTGCACATGTATGAGCAACCACCGGGGACTATTATATAACGGGCATTCAAGTGCGAACGGGCAGCGCTGCCTGCGATACACCGGTCTGCTGGGCGCCTTGGTCGGATGGCGGCGGGTAAGCTATTTTTAGGCTCCGGCCCGTGCGGCCGGCTTGGTTGCCCCGCCATTGCCCATAGCAACGTCCCCGCCCGCCACCGACGTTCTGCTCGCCGCCGACCTAGCCGCCCGCATTGCCCGCCGCGACCTGCC
>NZ_BAAGZM010000081.1:0-11510 GCF_054778495.1 Hymenobacter agri | reverse complement strand
GCCCACCCAGGCCGAAGGCGGCACCGGCACCGGCCTGCCCAATACCCGGCAGCGCCTCGCCCTGCTCTACCCCGGCCGCCACCACCTACGCGCCGCACCCACCGAAACCGAATTCCAAACTGACCTAACCATCGAGCTATGAGCCAGCCGGCCGCCCCCCTGCGGGTATTGATTGTGGACGACGAGCCTCTGGCGCACGAGGTGCTGAAAACCTACGTGGCCCGCGTGGCGCACCTCGAATTGGTGGGCCAGTGCTACACCGCCCTCGAAGCCCTCACTTTCCTGCACCAAACCCCGGTCGACGTGCTGCTACTCGACCTCAACATGCCCGAAATGACCGGGCTGGAGCTGCTGCGCGCCCTGCCGCGCCCGCCGCACACCATCCTCACCACCGCCTACAGCGAGTTTGCGCTCGAAAGCTACGAGTTCGGCGTGGTCGACTACCTGCTGAAACCCGTCAGCCTGCCGCGCTTCCTCAAGGCGGTGGCCAAGCTACCGGCCGCCGCGCCTGCCCCAGCCGCAGCTCCTGTGGCGGCGGCCCCGCCTGCCGCACCTGCCGCCCTGCTGCTGCGCGACGGCAGCACCACGCACCGCGTGCTTCCGGCTGATATCCGCTGGCTCGAAGCCTACGGCAACTACGTGAAGGTTCAAACCACCACCGGCCGCCTCGTCATCAACGACTCCTTCCGCCACCTGCTCAGCCAGCTGCCGCCCGCCGATTTCATGCAGGTGCACAAGTCCTACGCCGTGCCTCTGCGCCTCGTGGAGCGGCTGGAGGGCAACGTGCTCACCGTAGCTGGGCAGGAGCTGCCGCTGGGCGCGGCGTTTCGGCAGGAGTTCCTGCGGCGGTGGACGGCCCCGGTGGGGTGAAGCGCTTGGTTAGAAATAGCGTAAAAAAAGAACGTCATGCTGAGCGCAGGCGAAGCATCTCTACCGCGATACTAATCCTAACGCTTGGGTTTAGTATCGCGGTAGAGATGCTTCGCCTGCGCTCAGCATGACGTTCTGCTACTCGGTGCTCGCCTACTGCACGGCGTTGCGCGGGTCGGGCTTGGGCTGCATCTGGTAGTCGTGGGGGGCGTCGGCGCCGGCCAGGTTCTGCACGAAATAGTCCCAGCGGCGGCGCATCATGTAGGGTGAATACTGGCCGTAGCCGTGCTGGGCGTTGGGGAATACCACCAGGTCGTAGCTCTTGTTGGCTTTGGTGAGGGCTTCGATAACGAGGAAGGTGTTGTAGGGCGGCACGTTGTCGTCCATCAGGCCGTGGGCCAGCATGAGCTTGCCTTTCAGGTTTTTGGCGAAGGCGGCGTTGGCTTGGTTGTCGTAGTTGGTGGTGCCGTCGGTATTGGTTTTGAGCAAGCCGATGTAGCGCTCGGCCCAGTCGTCTTCGTAGTTGCGGTTTTCGTGGTTGCCCGATTCCGAAATGCCCACCTTAAAGAAGTCGGGGTAGCGGAACATGGCCGCCGCCGTGGCGTAGCCGCCGCCCGAGTGCCCCCAGATGCCGGCCCGCTCCAGGTCGATGTAGGGGTATTTCTGGGCCAGCTGCTTCAGGCCGCTCACCTGGTCAGAGAGGGTGTTTTCAGCCATGTTGCCGTAGCAGGCGTCGTGGTAGCTCTTGCTGCGCAGGGGGTTGCAGCTGCCCTCAATCACCACCACCACGAAGCCCAGCTCGGCCAGCGCCTGGTGGTCGTTGCGAGCCGAAACGAACGACCAGCTGCCCACGCCGCCGCCCTGCGGGCCGGGGTAGATGTAGTCGACCACCGGGTATTTGCGGGTGGTTTCCATGTTCGAGGGCGTGAACATCAGCCCGTACAGGTCCGTCTGCCCGTCGGCGGCTTTCACCGTGATAGGCGTGGGGGCCTTCCAGCCGGTGGCCGTCAGGCGCGAGATGTCGGTTTTTTCGAGCGTCGAGATGAGCTTGCCGTCGGTGCTGCGCAATACCGTTACGCCCGGCTTATCGGGCTGCGAGTAGGTATCGATGAAATAGCGGCCCGAGGGCGCCATCGTGATTTGGTGGTTGCCGGCTTCGGGCGTAAGCAGGGTGAGGTTTTTGCCGTCGAGCCCCACGCGGTAGAGGTGGGTGAAATAGGGGTTGCCGGGCTCGCGGCCATCGGCCAGGAAGTAGGCCTGGCGCTTGGCTTCGTCCACCTTCAGCAGCTGCGTCACTACGAAGTTGCCCTTGGTAATCTGGTTCTTCACCTTGCCGCTGCCGGCGTCGTACAGGTAGAGGTGCCCGTAGTTGTCACGCTCCGAGTACCACACCATTTCCTTGCTCTTGGGCAGGTAGCGCCAGTTAATCGCGCCCTGGCCCGACTCGTACTGCGTGGGTACGGTTTCGCTGAACACGTCGCGCACCGCGCCGGTCGTAGCGTCGGCCACGCGCACCTTTTCCTCCTTATGGTCGCGCGAGGTCGACACAAACGCCAGCTCGCGGCCGTCCGGGCTCCAGTCCACGTCATCAAACGTGCCGCTGCTCGAAATATCGTCCGAGAGCGTGCCGCGGTGGGCGTCGGGCGCCATCTGGAAGCGCACCACTTTGGCGGGGCTTACTTCTACCACCACGCGCTCAATCATGGCAATGTCCTTGTCGCCGGGCAGCGGATACTTCCAGCTCTTGAGCGTGGGGTGGCCTACGTTGGTGGTTACCAAGTACATGTCACCCACGTTGCGCTGGTCCTGCCGGAAGGTGGCAATCTTGCGCGAGTCGGGCGACCAGCGCAGGATGGGCTTGTCGGAGTGCGTCCAGCCGGCGTTGTCGGTGGCGTAGCCGTAGTCCTTCGCGCCGTCCGTCGTGAGCTGGGTGAGCTGGTTGGTTTTGGTGTCGCGCACCCACAGGTTGTAGTCCTTGATGAAAGCGGCCAGCTTGCCGTCGGGCGAAACTTCCTCGTTGCCGGCGTTGCTGCTGGCCCCGCCACCCGCGGCGGCTGCCACGCTAGTGGCCGGCGTTTCGCCGTCGATTTTGCCGCTCACCACGTCGTACTTCCAGCTTTTGCCGGCGGCGTCGAAGGCAATGGTTTTGGCATCGGACGCGAAGCTGATACTGCGGAAGGGCAGGCGGCTGGCCTCGTAGTTTTTGCCGCTGGCCGCCGATAGCGCCGCCGCCAGCTTGGCCTGGTCGAAGGCGGCGGTGCGGGTTTTGCGGGCGGGGTCGACGATAATGAACTCGCTGCCCTGGGCCGTCATGGTGCGGTACCAGAACCGGCCGTCGGGCAGCCAGTTGGGCTGGCCGGCGCTGTGGTCAATCAGCGCCTGGGTGTTGTAGCTGAGGGCGCGCTCGGCGCGGGCGTAGTCGGCGGCTGTAACGACCGGCCGGTTCTGGGCCGATGCTGCCGAAGCGAAAAACGCGGCCACGAACAGGGCCGGTACCATCTTGTGCATATAGTCAGTCAAAAACGAAAATCCGGAATAATTTAGACGCGAAAGGTAATGCGGTCTGACGGGCTCGCAAGCCCGCCAAACCGCAAAAGAAAAGCCCCGCTGCCGGGGCTTTCTTGCTACCTGAAATTGGCATTGCGGGCAAAGACGCTACTGGCCCTTGCCAGTTGCTTTACCCTTGCCGGCCGAAGACGTTTTGCCCGGCGCGGCTTTCGCCGCCGCCAGCGGGAAGCCGCGCTGCTTCATCAAGGCATCAATCTTGGGGTCGCGGCCGCGGAAGGCGCGGTAGCCGGCGGCCGGGTCGACGGTGTTGCCCACCGTGAACACGTTCTGGCGCAGGCGCGCGGCCACGGCCTTGTCGTAGGGCCCGCCCGCCTCGGTGAAGGCGCTGAAAGCATCGGCCGCCAGCACCACCGACCACAGGTAGGAGTAATAGCCCGCCGAGTAGCCGTCCGAAGAGAAAACGTGAGTGAACTGCGGCGTGCGGTGGCGCATCACCAGCTCGTGGGGCATGCCCAGGCCGGCCAGCGTTTCGCGCTCGAACTTGTCGGGGTCAATCTTCTGCGCGCCGGCCAGGTGCAGCTTCATGTCAATCAGCGCGCTGGCCAGAAACTCGGTGGTAGCAAAGCCCTCGTTGAAGGCGCTGGCTTTGTTGATGCGGTCCACGAGGGCCTGCGGGATGGGCTGGCCGGTCTGGTAGTGCAGGGCGTACTTGCTGAGCACCTCGGGCGTGGCCAGCCAGTTTTCGAGCAGCTGCGAGGGGAACTCCACGTAGTCGCGCACCACGCTGGTGCCCGACAGGGTGGGGTAGGTGACGTTCGAAGACAAGCCGTGCAAGGCGTGGCCGAACTCGTGGAACAGCGTGGTGGCGTCGGTCCAGGAAATGAGCACGGGCTCGCCAGGCTTGCCCTTCACGAAGTTGGAGTTGTTCGAGACGATGGTGGTCACGGCCTTGCCGTCCATGCGCTCCTGGTTGCGGTAGGCGTTCATCCAGGCGCCCGAGTTTTTGCCGGCGCGGGCGTAGGGGTCGAAGTACCAGAGGCCGATTTGCTGGCCGGTGGTTTTGTCGTTCACCTGCCACACCTTCACGTCGGGGTGGTACACGGGTACGTCGGTTACGGGCACGAAGGCGAAGTTGAACAGCTCGCCGGCCACCCAGAACATGCCCTCGCGCATCTTGTCGAGCTGCAGGTACTGCTTCACTTCGTTCTGGTCGAGGTCGTAGCGGGCCTTGCGCACCTTTTCGGCGTAGTAGCGGTAGTCCCAGGGCTCGATTTTGAAGTTGGCGGGCGCGCCTTCCTTTTTGGCCAGGGCCAGCATGTCGGCCACTTCCTCGTGCTCGCGGGCCACGGCGGGCTTCCACACTTTCAGCATCAGGTCCATGGCCGCTTCCGGGGTTTTGGCCATGGTGTTGTCGAGGCGCAGGTGGGCGTGGGTGGGGTAGCCCAGCAGCTTGGCGCGCTCGGCCCGCAACTGCAGAATCTGGGTGATGATGGCGTTGTTGTCGTGCGCGCCGCCGTTGTCGCCGCGGTTCGTAAACATGCGCCAGGCCTTCTCGCGCAGCGGGCGTTGGGTCGAGTAGGTCAGGAAAGGGTCGATGCTGGAGCGGGTGTTGGTAATCACGCCCACCCCGGTGTTGCGGATGGTGGCCGTGGTTTTGGCCGCATCCACCAGCGAGGCGGGCAGGCCGCCCAGGTCCTGGGGCGTTTCCAGCACCAGCACCTGGTCGGCCTCGTCGGCCAGCACGTTCTGCGAAAACTTCGTGAACAGCCCCGCCAGCTGCTGGTTGATTTCCGACACCCGGGCCTTGGCCGTGGCATCCAGCTTCGCGCCAGCCCGCACAAACTGCTTGTACTGCACCTCCGTCAGGCGCTGCTGCTCGGGCGTCAGCTTCTTAGTGGCCGGCGAGTTATACACCGCTTCGATGCGCTTGAACAGCGCCGCGTTCTGGGTAATCTGGTCGTAGAAGGCCGCCAGCTTCGGGGCCATTTCCGTTTCCACGGCCGCGAAAGCCGGGTCGTTCAGCGTGCTGCTCCAGATGTCGTAGATGGCCGAAACCCGCGTCAGGGTCTGCCCGCTGCGCTCCATGGCGCCAATGGTGTTCTCGAAAGTAGGCGCGGCCGGGTTGGTGGCAATGGCGTTGATTTCGGCCAGATTCTCGGCCATCGCCGCTTCGAGCGCGGGCTTGAAATCAGCTACCCGAACTTTATCAAAAGCGGGCACGCCGCCGTGGGGGCCGCCCCAGGGCGCAAGCAGCGGCATGTCGGCGCGGGCCGCGGCCGAAGTAGCGGGAGCAGAATTCTGAGCCATAACAGGAGCAGGAAGCAGAGCGACGGCCAGGCCGAGCGTGGCTGTGAAGCCAGCCAGCCGGTTGGAAATCGTAAAAGGCAATTGCATAGAATGGGTAATCTGGTGGGAAATTCGACGGCGTGAAGGTACTGAATGACTCGCCTGCGGTAGGGTGCGGGGCTTGCCCCCGCCCGGACGCTTGAACGCTACACAAGGGTTCTGTTCAAGCGTACGGGCGGGGACAAGCCCCGCACCCTACTTCACGGCCGCCGCATCCGGCACCCGCTGCAAATCCAAATCCTGGAAGTCGTAGCTGAAATCAGTGGCCGGCGAAATCGGTTTCATTTTCAGGCCTGAGGCGTGGCCCTGCTCATCGAGTGCAAAAGTGGCAAAGACGTCGGCGTTCATGCTGCGGGTTTTCCAGCGCACGGCGTAGGTGTTGCCGCGGTAGGGCAGCACCTGCCCCACCAAACGCGGGGCGCGCACCGCCCGCAGCCAGAGCTGCGGGCCCTGCTGGTACACCAGCACGTCGCCCAGCCAGGCATCGTGGTAGCGCCCCACGTAGGCGCTGTAATCGGGTTTTTTGCCGGCCGCTTTCTGGGCCAGGGCCACCTGCTTCCAGGCATCGGCCAATATTTTGTCCGACTCGGCTGCCGCGCCCTGGCGTATGCTCAGCATCTGCTGCACCCGGTCCTGGCCGGTCACGCCGAGGTAGTGGTCCATAATGTGGGCTGAAACGGCGTTGAAGGCCGCGCCGCTTTCCTGGTTGGTGAGCACGATGATGCCCAGGTGCAGCTCCGGCACCAATTGCACCTTGGTCACCATCCCGATTTCGCCGCCGGTGTGCGACACCACCTTGTAGCCCCGCGCATCGTTTAGAAACCAGCCCAGGCCATAGGCTGAGAAATGCGTGTTGTAAGGCGTCGGGCCGGGTCCTACGGGCAGAATAGTCTGCGGAGACCACAATTCCCACTGCGTCCGGGGCTTCAGCAGGGGCGCGGGCGCGCCGGGGCCGCCCAGCAGCATCAGGGCCCATTTGCTCATGTCGTTCACGCTGCTGTAAATGCCGCCGGCCGGGCCCAGCAGGGTGCCCCGGTCGCGCTGAATCACCTGCACGTGCCCATCTACCGGCCCGTGGGGGTCGATGACGTTGGTCGGGTCGGGCAGGCGGGCGTAGCCGGTGGCCGTGCGGCTCATGCCCAGCGGTTTCAGCAGGCGGGCGGTCACGAAGTCGTCCCACGACTGGCCCGAGATGCGCGCCACTACCTCGCCGGCTACCAGGTAGAGGTTGTTGTCGTAGTCGAACTTACTGCGGAACGACGACACCGGCTTGAAGTAGCGCAGGTTGTGAATAATGTCCTTGAGCGTAAAATCGGCCGAATCGGGAAATTGCATCAGGTCGCCCGCGCCCAGGCCCAGGCCGCTGCGGTGCGTCAGCAGGTCGCGCACCGTGAACTCGGCCGTCACGTAAGGGTCGTACATCCGGAACTCGGGGATGTAGTCCGTCACCTTATCGTCCCAGCGCAGCTTGCCCTCATCCACCAGCAGGCCCAGCGCAGCGGCCGTGAAGGCTTTGGTGTTGGAGGCGATGCCTACCAGCGTATTAGCGTCCATCGGGGCCTTGGTAGCCAGCGAGCTCACGCCGTAGCCTTTGGCCATTACCACCTGCCCGTCCTTCACCACGGCCACCGAAATGCCCGGCACGTCGAACGCCTTGAGGGTGCGGGCCACCACCGCATCCACGGCCGCCACGTCGAGCGGCGCGGTTACGGGCGGGGCCATTTGGGCGCAGGCCGATTGTGGAATCAGTGCCCATACCAGCGCAAGCCCGGTCAGCACTGCCACCGGGCGGCGGGCAGCAGTCGTAACTAATTGAATCATCAGCAGAAAAATTAGGTGTAAAGCAATTTGAGCCGGCAAGGTAAGCCAATTGCAACGACACCAGCCTTCGCCATCTTCCTCACCCGGTTCAAACCAGTTATACCCTAGC
Source organism: Hymenobacter agri (assembly GCF_054778495.1). Taxonomy (NCBI): domain Bacteria; kingdom Pseudomonadati; phylum Bacteroidota; class Cytophagia; order Cytophagales; family Hymenobacteraceae; genus Hymenobacter; species Hymenobacter agri. Next base: position 3,856 of record NZ_BAAGZM010000081.1, on the reverse strand, counting down.
GTTGCCGGGCCGCCCAGGCATCCATGTGCCGCTCCAGAATGGCCAGGGGCATCGAGCCGCCGGCCAGCAGCTCGTCATGAAACGCTTTCAGGCTGAAGTGCTTGCCCAGTTGCTTTTCGTAGCGGGTGCGCAGCTCGCGCAGCTTCAGGGCGCCCACTTTGTAGGTGAGGGCCTGGCCGGGCATGGCCAGGTAGCGCTCCACTTCGGCGGTTGCGGCGGGCTCGGTGATGGGCTCGTTGGCCATGAGGTAGTCGATGGCCTGGTCGCGGCTCATGCCCTTCAGGTGCAGGCCCACATCCACCACGAGGCGCAGGGCGCGGTGCATCTCGTCGCCCAATGCGCCCAGGCGCTGGTAGGGGTCCTGGTATAGGCCCAGTTCCTTGCCCAGGCTCTCGCAGTACAAGGCCCAGCCTTCGCTGAAAGCAGGGTAGGAGCCGAAGCGGCGGAACCTGGGCAGCGCCATGTTTTCCTGCTGCAGCGAGAGTTGGTAGTGGTGCCCGGGAATGGCTTCGTGCAGAAACAGCGACTCCATGCCCGTCGTCACGTTGAACTTGGTGGCATCGAGGATGGGCACGTAGAAAATGCCCGGCCGCGTGCCGTCGGGCGTGCCCCGGTTGTATTCGGCCGCCGCCGAGGCCGCCCGAAACGCCTCCGTCGGCCGAATTTCAAACGGCGACTTCGGCACCCTCCCGAACAGCTGGCTCAGGTGGGGCGTGATGCGCGCCTGAATGCCGCGGAAGGCTCGCAGCACCTCCTCCGTATTTTGGTAGGGCATGAAGCGCGGGTTGTTGCTCAGCGAGTTGAAGAAACCCGAGAGGCTGCCGTGGTAGCCCACCTGCTTCTTCACGGCCTCCATTTCCAGGCGAATACGCTTCACCTCGGCCAGCCCGGTCTGGTAAATGGCGTCGGGCGTGCGGTCGGTGGTTGTCATCTGGCGCACGTCGTAGCGGTACATCTCGGCCCCGCCGGGTACGTCGCCCAGGCCGGTGCTGCTGCGGGCCAGCGGCAGGTATTCGGTTTGCAGAAAATCGGCCAGCTTGCGGTAGGTGGGCAGCAGGTCGGTGGCAATGGCTTCCTGGTAGGCGGCCGTGAGGCGCGTGCGGTCGGCCTCCGAAAAGCTGGCCGGCATGTGCGCAACGGGGCCGTAGAAGGCACTGTGCGTTAGGTCGCTTCCCGCCTGGGCCTGTAGCTGCGGCACCATTTTCAGCACCAGTACCTTGGGCAGCACCACGGCCGCCTTGGCTCCGGTGCGGAAGTTGGCAATGGCCGAGTCGGCCCACACCGGAAACCGGCTCACCCGGGCCAGCCAGTTGTCGTAGTCGCGCACGGTGCGGAAGGGCTGCGCGCCGGTGCCCGTGCCCAGCTGCCCGAGCGTGGTGGGCAGGCTGTAAATCTGGGCGAAGGGCATCATCCAGGTGTTCAGGCGCAGGCCTTCGAGGCGCATGCGCATGTCGTACTGAAAGATGTCGTAGCTGAGCTTGTCGTCGGCCGAGAGGCGGGCGCGGTCGATGTTCAGCAAATCGTTTAGGTAGCGGCGGTAGAGGCGGGCCTGCTGCTGGCGGAAGGCACGGGTTTGGTCGTTGGGCAGGCGGTCGTTGTAGCGGTTGTCGCCCTGTGCCGTGGCCATTAGCGGGAACAGGCGCGCCCGGTCGTCCCAATAGTTATTAAACAGATTGGCCAGCAAAACGCCCGAAGCGGTGGGTGGCGAAGGCTGCCGCGCCCAGCCAGCCCCGGCCACAATTCCCCACAGCACCACCAACAGAACAGAAACGCGCTTCATCAACCCGGTAATTAAGCCAGCAAGCTACATTTTTTTGCAGGAACTTGAGCTAATGGGTCTGATTTAAAGCAAAAAAACTCCCGCCCCGGTACAAGCCGGGGCGGGAGTTTGCGTTGTGCTTGCGGGGGTGAGGTGAACCGGCTACTGTTTCGCCGCCCAGGCATCCATCTTGGTTTCAAGCACGGCCAGCGGCATCACGCCATCCTTCAGCAGCTCGTCGTGGAAGTCGCTGAGCTTGAACTTGCTGCCCAGCTGCTTTTCGTAGCGGGCGCGCAGCTCCCGGATTTTCAGTTGGCCGATTTTGTAGGCTAGGGCCTGGCCGGGAATTGCCATGTAGCGCTCGATGGCCGAGGTGTCGTCGTCCTCGCTGGCGGGCATGTTGTCGAGCATGTAGGCAATGGCCTGCTCGCGGGTGAGCTGGCCGGTGTGCAGGCCGGTATCCACCACGAGGCGCACGGCGCGCAGCATCTCGTCGTTCAGGGCGCCCACGTACTGGTAGGGGTCTTTGTAGAGGCCCAGCTCCTTGCCAAGGCTTTCGCAGTACAGAGCCCAACCTTCGGTCATGGCGCCGTAGCCGGCAAACTGGCGGAACTTGGGCAGGCTGGTGTTTTCCTGCTGCAGCGAAATCTGGTAGTGGTGGCCCGGAATAGCCTCGTGCAGAAACAGCGACTCCATGCCCTGCGTCACGTTGTACTCGGCGGGCTTAGGCAGCGGCACGTAAAAAATGCCCGGCCGCGTGCCATCCGGCGAGCCCTGGTTGTACTCGGCCGACGCGGAAGCCTCGCGGAAGGCTTCGGTACGGCGGATTTCGAACGGCGACTTGGGCACGCGGCCGAACATCTTCTTCAGGTTCGGGTCGATGGTTTCCTGGATTTTGCGGAAGCCGGCCAGCACCTCCTCGGCCGTTTTGAAGGGCATGGCCTTGGGGTCGTGCTTCAGGCTCTCGAAGAACTGCCGCAGCGTGCCCTTGAAGCCGAGCTGGGTTTTCATGCGCTCCATCTCGGCGCGCAGGCGGGCCACCTCGCGCAGGCCAATGGCGTGGATTTCGGCCGGGGTTTTGTCGGTCGTGGTCCAGTAGCTGGCGTAGTAGCGGTACATCTCGGGGCCGCCGGGAATGGCGTTGATGCCGCTGGTGGGGCGCGACTTGGGCAGGTATTCGTTGGCCAGGAAATCGCCCAGCTTCTTATACGTCGGCACCACTTCGGTCAGAATGGCCTTCTTGTACTCCTCAGTAATGCGTTTTTTATCCGCGTCGGAGAAGTCCTTTGGAAAGGCCTTTATCGGGCCGTAGAACAGCGACTTGGTGGCGTCGCTCACCTGCATGTCGGGGGCGCGCATCTGCGGAATCATCTTCACCACCAGCGCGCGGGGCAGCACCACGCCGGCATTCATGCCGCGCCGGAAGTTGCCGATGGCCGAGTCGGCCCACACCGTGAAGCCGCGCACCCGGCCCAGCCAGTTATCGTAATCCTGCACGGTTTTGAAGGGCTGGTTGCCCTGCCCCGAACCGAACTGGCCCATCGAAATGGGCAGCCCCCAGAACTGCTGAAACGGCATCATCCAGGTGTTCAGCTTCAGTCCCTCTACGCGCTGCTTGAGGTCGTACTGAAAGATGTCATAACTGATTTTGTCGTTCTCGTCCAGCCCGGCGCGGTCGAATTTGCCCAGCTGCGTGAGGTAGTCCTGATAAAAGTTGCGCAGCGTGTCGCGGTAGGCCTGGGTCTGGTCGTTGGGCAGCTGGTCGTTGAAGCGGTTGTCGCCCTGGGCCGTAGCCGAAAGCGGGTCGAGCCGCGACTGCTTTTCCCAGAAGCTGGCAAACAGGCCGTTCAGGCCCTTGGTCGAGTCGGCGGCGCTGCCCGCGGCAGTGGTGGCCGTGGTTTCGGTGGTTTTGGTCTGGTTGCAGGCCGTGGTGAGGGCGGCCGCCACGAGGCCGGCCAGGGCGATTTTCTTCATGAAGAACAAGGAGCGGAGTGATGGAAGCGCAAGCTACACACCCGCGTTCCATCCACGCATGCCGCGCCTTACTGCCTTACTGCGCGGGGCTGCCCACGGCCGGGGCCGCCAGCCGCGCCAGCG
>NZ_BAAGZM010000080.1:0-11623 GCF_054778495.1 Hymenobacter agri | reverse complement strand
GCTGGGCCACGTGGCGGCGGCGTTTCACGGCCACCCCTCGCGCCAGCTCACGCTGGTGGGCGTGACCGGTACCAACGGCAAAACCACCTGCGCCACGCTGCTGCACAAGCTGCTGCGCGAGCTGGGCTACCACGCCGGTCTGCTGAGCACGGTGCAGAACCAGATTGACGAGGAAGTTATCCCGAGCACCCACACCACGCCCGACGCCATCCGGCTGAACGCGCTGCTGGCCCGCATGGTCACGGCCGGCTGCACTCACGCCTGCATGGAGGTGAGCAGCCACGCCGTGGCCCAGCACCGCATCACCGGCCTGCGCTTCGCGGGGAGCGTGTTCACCAATCTCACCCACGACCACCTCGACTACCACGGAACCTTCGATAACTACCTGAAAGCCAAAAAGGCTTTCTTCGACCACCTGCCCAAAACCGCCTTCGCCCTCACCAACGCCGACGACAAGCGCGGCCCGGTGATGCTGCAGAACACCGCCGCCCGCCGCGCCACTTACTCGCTGCGCGGGGCCGCCGACTTCCGCGCCAAGCTGGTGGCCAATGAAGTCCACGGCCTGCATCTCGAAATCGACGGCCGCGAAATCCTGTTCCGCCTCATCGGCGTGTTCAATGCTTACAACCTGCTGGCCGTGTATGGCGCGGCCGTGCTGCTGGGGGAGGACCCCACTGAAGTCCTGACCATCCTTTCGGGCCTGACCACCGCGCCCGGCCGCTTTGAGCCGGTGGTGTCGGGTAGCCAGGCCATCACGGGCATCATCGACTACGCCCACACGCCCGACGCGTTGGAAAACGTACTGCAAACGCTGCACGAAATCCGCCAGCCCAGCCAGCACATCATCACGGTGGTGGGCTGCGGCGGCAACCGCGACGCGGCTAAGCGTCCCATCATGGCCAACCTGGCCGCCCGGCTGTCGGACAAGGTCGTTCTCACCTCCGACAACCCCCGCTTCGAAGACCCGGCCGAGATTCTGACCCAGATGCAGGCCGGCGTAACCGCGCCCGATTCGGCTAAAGTCCAAACCGTGGCCGACCGCCGCGCCGCCATCGAAACGGCCGTGCGCTTGGCCGGCCCGCGCGATATTGTGCTGGTGGCGGGCAAAGGCCACGAGAATTATCAGGAAATTCGCGGCGTGAAAACGTCCTTCGACGACAAGCTAATCCTTGCCGAAACTTTTGCCGCGCTGGGCAAATAAGCCCCACCGCTAACCGCTTCCCGAATGCTTTATTACCTCTTCCGTTACCTCCACGAACATTTCCATCTGGCGGGCACCGGCGTGTTTCAGTACACCACGTTCCGCGCCGGCCTGGCGGTGGTGATTTCCTTGCTCATCGCCCAGCTTTTCGGGCATCGTCTCATCAAAATCCTGCAGCGCAAGCAGATTGGCGAGAGCGTGCGCGACCTCGGCTTGCAGGGCCAAAACGAGAAGAAAGGTACGCCCACCATGGGCGGCCTCATCATCATCCTGGCCATTCTGGTGCCGGTGCTACTGCTGGCCCGTCTGCGCAACATCTACATCATTCTCATGTTGTTGAGCACGGTGTGGCTGGGTCTGATTGGCTTTCTCGACGACTACATCAAGGTATTCCGCAAGAACAAGGAGGGCCTGAGCGGCCGTTTCAAGGTACTAGGCCAGGTAGGGCTGGGCATTACGGTGGGCTGGGTGCTGTTCTACAGCAATGAAATCACGGTGCGCGAATACCTGCTGCCCAACGGCACGTACTCGGCAGTTGATGCGTCTAAAATATTCAAAGACGTACACTTGATGATTACCACGGTGCCGTTTATGAAGAACAACGAGCTGAACTACGGCGACCTGTTCGCCACGGCCGGAACCTTCTTCAACGGCCTCTACGGCTTCCTCTACATCCCCATTGTCATCTTCCTGATTACGGCCATCAGCAACGGCGCCAACCTCACCGACGGCCTCGACGGGCTGGCGGCCGGCACGTCGGCCATCATCGGCGTCACGCTGGCCATCTTCGCCTTCGTGAGCGGCAATGCACTACTGGCTGATTATCTGGATGTCATGTTTATTCCCGATTCGGGTGAGCTCGTTATTTTCTGTACCGCCTTCGTGGGGGCCTGCATCGGCTTCCTCTGGTACAATAGCTACCCGGCGCAGGTGTTTATGGGCGACACGGGTTCGCTCACGCTGGGCGGCATCATCACGGTGCTGGCCCTGGTGGTGCGCAAGGAGCTGCTGATTCCGGTGCTGTGCGGTGTGTTTATTATTGAAAACCTGTCGGTTGTGGTGCAGGTGAGCTGGTTTAAGTACACCAAGCGCAAGTACGGCGAAGGCCGCCGCCTGCTGCGCATGTCGCCGCTGCATCACCACTACCAGAAGCTTGGCTACCACGAATCCAAAATCGTGTCGCGCTTCTGGATTGTCGGCATCATGCTGGCAGTCATTACCTTGGTTACCTTGAAACTGCGTTAATACATTTCCCGCAGTGGGCGCAGTGGTTTTCGCAGAGGGTCGCAGTGGACATTCTTCTGCGACCCTCTGCGAAAGCCACTGCGCCCACTGCGGGAAAGCTAACCCACCCATATGCACATCGTCATTCTAGGAGCCGCCGAAAGTGGAGTAGGGGCCGCCTTACTCGCCCAGGCTAAAGGCCACACGGTTTTTGTGTCGGACCGCGGCCCCATTCAGGCCGACTACAAGCAGCAGCTCACGGCGGCCGGCATCGGCTTCGAGGAAAATCAGCACTCGCTGGATAAAATTCTGACTGCCGATGAGGTGGTGAAAAGCCCTGGTATCCCGGAGAAAGCCCCCGTTATTCAGGCCCTGCGTGCGAAGGGCACTCCGGTTATCTCCGAGATTGAGCTGGCGGGCCGCTACACAAAAGCCAAGTGCATCTGCATCACCGGCACCAACGGGAAAACCACTACCACGCTGCTCACCTACCACCTACTGAAGGAGGCCGGCTTCAACGTGGGCCTGGCAGGCAACGTGGGTTACTCGCTGGCCGAGCAGGTAATTGATGACAAGTTTGATTACTACGTGGTGGAGCTGAGTAGCTTCCAGCTCGACGATACCTACGACTTCCAGCCCTGGATTTCCATCCTGCTCAACATCACGCCCGACCACCTCGACCGCTACGGCTACTCGCTGGAGCAGTACGCCCAGGCCAAGCTGCGCATCATGCGCAATCAGGATAGCAGCGGCACGTTTATCTACAACGCTGATGACGAGAATATTCAGCGCTACTTTAAAGCGGCATTGCGGCCGGTGCGTCAGATGCCGTTCAGCCTGCACCGCCGTCCCGACCTGCATTTGGCCGCTTACTACACAGCCGAGGACCTCATCTGCCTGGACCTGTTGCCCGGCTATTACAGCGAGACGGAGGAAGTGAGCACTACCAACTCGCCGCTTATCGGCCAGCACAACCGGCAGAATATGCTGGCCGCCGTGCTGGCCGCGCGTGTCGCTGGCCTCAGCCGCCCGCAGATTGAAGAGGCAATGGCCACCTTCCAGAATGCCGACCACCGCCTGCAACTGGTGGGTGAAATCAACGGCGCGCGCTACATCAACGACAGCAAGGCCACCAACGTGGAAGCTGCCTGGTATGCTCTCGACGGCATCCGCCAGCCCATCATTTGGATTGCCGGCGGCACCGATAAGGGCAACGACTACAGCAGCCTGCTCAATCTGGCCGAGCACCGCGTGAAAGCCCTCATCTGCCTCGGCGTCGACAACGAAAAGCTGAAAACCGTTTTCGGCCCAGTGGTGCCGCACCTCGAAGAAACCCAAAGCATGGCCGATGCCGTGGCCCGCGCCGCCGCCCTCGCCGCCCCCGGCGACGTGGTGCTGCTCTCGCCCTGCTGCGCCAGCTTCGACCTGTTCAAAAACTACGAAGACCGCGGCCGGCAATTCGCGGCGGCGGTTGAGCAAATTCAGTTGCCGAAATAGAACAACAAAAAAGAACGTCATGCTGAGCGCAGTCGAAGCATCTCGCTCGCTTCGTTGCAATGGTATTGATTACTTGCGCGGTAGAGATGCTTCGACTGCGCTCAGCATGACGTTCTTGAAAACGGCCATTCACCCATTCGCCCATTCCCTCATTCACCCATTGTTATGAAAGACTGGCTGCAACGCAACCTCAAGGGCGACCCCATTTTGTGGGCCATCGTGCTGCTGTTCTCCTTCATCAGCATTGCCGTGGTGTATTCGGCCACCGGCACACTAGCGTATAAGAAGATGAACGGCAACACCGAAGCCTTCCTCTTCAAACATAGCAGCCTGATTTTCCTCGGGTTGGCCTGCATGTGGCTGGCGCATCGTGTCGACTATCGGCACTACTCGCGCTGGTCGCTCTACGCCCTGCTGCTGAGCGTGCCGCTGCTGCTATTCACATTCTTCATGGGCGGCGAAACCAACGGGGCCTCGCGCTGGATGACCATTCCCGTCATTAACCAAACCTTCCAGCCCTCCGACTTAGCCAAGCTGGCCCTGATTTCGCACCTGGCCAGCATGCTCAGCCGCCGCCAGCAGCACCTTGATGACTTCAAAACCACCATGCTCCCGGTAATGCTCTGGGTGGGTACTATTTGCAGCCTCATCATTCTCAGTAACGCCTCCACCGCGCTGCTGCTGTTTGCCACCTGTATGCTGCTGATGTTCATTGGCCGTGTGCCGCTCAAGCACATGGCTGTGATGGTGGGCATTTTTGTGGTGCTGGGCGGAGCCGGCCTGGCCGCCGGCCAGCGCCTGGGCACGGTGATGTCGCGCGTTACCAACTTCACCGACAAAACCAAGAAAACGCCTTTTCAGCTCGAACACAGCTACATTGCCATTGCCACGGGCGGCATCGCCGGCAAAGGCCCCGGCAAAAGCACCGAGCGCAACATCTTACCGCACCCGTATTCCGACTTTATCTACGCCGTCATCATCGAAGAATACGGCCTGCTGGGCGGCTTCGCCATCCTGTTTCTCTACCTGGCTTTCCTCTATCGGGGGCTGAAAACGGTGATGAACAGCTACGGTGCGTTCGGCGGCCTGCTTTCGGCGGGGCTGAGTTTCAGCTTGGTGCTCCAGGCGCTGGTGAACATGGGCGTGGCCGTGGGCCTGGGCCCCATCACCGGCCTGCCGCTGCCGCTGCTGAGCATGGGCGGTACTTCCCTCATTTTCACCGGTATCAGTATAGGCATCATCCTGGCCGTGAGCCGCGGCGAGCGCGAAATCCGTCCGATGACCGGCGAGCCGGAAGACACGGCCCGCATTCCTAAAGTATCGGTGAGCTACTAGGGCGGCTTTCGTTAGCTAACTAGAACGTCATGCTGAGCGTAGCCGAGGTATCATCTCTACTGCGCAACGCAACCAGTTACTATTGCGGTAGAGATGCTTCGATAAGCTCAGCATGACGGTTTCTTCCTTCTTCTAAAATGACCAACAAACCCCTTCGCTTCATCATCTCCGGCGGTGGCACGGGCGGGCACATTTTCCCAGCCGTGGCCATTGCCAATGAGCTGCGCCGCCGTCTGCCCGACGCTGAAATCCTTTTCGTGGGGGCCAACGGCCGCATGGAGATGACCCGCGTGCCCGAAGCCGGCTATAAAATTGTGGGCCTCGACATTACCGGCCTGCAGCGCCGCCTCACGCCCCAGAACCTACTGTTTCCGGTGCGCGTGTTCCGCTCGGTGCGCAAGGCCGGCAAGCTGATTGAGGAATTTCGGCCCGATGCCGTAGTGGGAGTGGGGGGCTACGCCTCGGCCCCGGTGCTGCTAGCTGCTACGTCGCGCGCTATTCCAGCCCTCATTCAGGAGCAGAACTCTTACGCTGGCCTCGTGAACAAGCTACTGGCTAAGCGCGTGAACCGCATCTGCGTGGCCTACGATGGCATGGAGAAGTTTTTTCCCGCCGATAAGCTCGTGCTCACCGGTAACCCAGTGCGGGCCGAAATTGCCCGCGGCAACCGTGCCGAAGCCCTGCACTTTTTCGGCCTCGACCCCAGCAAGAAAACCCTGCTGGTCATCGGCGGCAGTCTCGGGGCCCGCACCCTCAACCAGGCCACGGCCGCCGCGCTGGCGCGCCTGCGCGAGGCTGGCATCCAACTCCTCTGGCAAACCGGCAAGCTCTACTTCCCCGAAGCCCAACAACAGGCCGACCAGGCCGCCGGCCTCCACGCCCTCGAGTTCATTCAGCGCATGGACCTGGCCTATGCCGCCGCCGACGTGGTTATCAGCCGCGCCGGGGCGCTGTCAGTGTCGGAGCTCTGCCTCACCGGCAAGGCCAGCATCCTCGTGCCTTCGCCCAACGTGGCCGAAGACCATCAGACCAAAAATGCCCTGGCGCTTGTGGGCAAAGGCGCCGCCGTGCTCATTACCGACGAGCACGCCGCCGAGCGCCTCTACGACGAAGCCCTGCGCCTATTGAGCGACCCTGCGCGCCAGGAGCAGCTCAGCAGCCGCGTGCGTGAGCTGGCCCGCCCCGACGCCACCGTGACGATTGTGGACGAGCTGCTGAAGCTGGTGCGAAAGTAAAAACCAGAAGGACGCTGCCTTTCATCAATTCCAATCAGCGAAATCACGGTTAATCAGTTTAAATCAGCGATTTTGAACCAGTTCCCTTACGTCTTCTTCCTTGGTATCGGCGGCATCGGCATGTCGGCCCTGGCCCGCTGGTTCCGTGCCAACGGCCATCAGGTGAGCGGCTACGACAAAACCGAGACGCCCCTCACCCGCGCCCTTGCCGCCGAAGGCATTGCCATTCACTACGCCGACGCAGTGGAGAACATCCCGGCCGAAGTGCGCGAAAACCGTGAGCAGACGCTCGTCGTCCTCACGCCTGCCATCCCGGCCGACAGCCTAGAGTGGGCCTGGCTGCGGGCCGAAGGCTACGACATTCGCAAGCGCAGCCAAGTGCTGGGCGTGCTCACGCAGGGCCGCTACACTATTGCCGTGGCCGGCACCCATGGCAAAACCACCACCAGCAGCATGGTGGCCCACCTGCTGCATCACGCCGGCCTGGCTGCCGGGGCTTTCCTGGGCGGTATTTCGGTGAACCTGGGCAGCAACCTGCTGCTGCCGGCCACGCCCGAAGCCCCCATTGTGGTGGAAGCCGACGAGTACGACCGCAGCTTCCTCACGCTGTTCCCCGATGTAGCCATCGTCACGAGCACCGATGCCGACCACCTCGACATCTACGGCGACCAGTCGGCCTTGATTGAGTCGTTCCGCCAGTTTGTGGCTCAGATTAAGCCCGGCGGCACGCTCCTCCTCAACCATACCGCCGACCCGAGCGTGGCCGCCGCCGTGCCGCCCGGCACCCGCGTCATTCGCTACGGCCTCAATCCGGAACAGGGGCCTGAGCTCTACGCCGCTAACATCACCGCCGAGGGCCACCGCTTTCATTTCGACCTGCACCGCCCCGAAGCTACCGTAACTGGCCTAGAACTTGCGGTGCCCGGCTTCCACAACGTCGAAAACATGCTGGCCGCCGCCGCCGTGGCCCAACTGCAGGGCGTAGGGGAGGAGGCGTTGCGGACCGCCGTGGCCGCTTATCGGGGCGTGAAGCGCCGCTTCGAGTTTGTGGCCACCACGCCCGAAAACGTTTATATCGACGATTATGCCCACCACCCACGCGAAATCGAAGCCTTCCTGCGTTCCGTGCGGGCACTCTACCCCACCAAACGGCTGCGCGTCATTTTTCAGCCCCATCTCTTCACCCGCACCCGCGACTTTGCGGCCGGCTTTTCGAAAAGCTTAAGCATTGCAGATGAGGTGTTTTTGTTAGATATTTACCCCGCTCGCGAGCTGCCCCTACCCGGCGTAACTGCCGACATGCTCCTGGCCGAAATCACCGCCCCCTCCAAAGCCCTCATCACCAAAGCCCAGGCCCTCGCCGCCGCCCAAACCGACACGTCGTTTGACGTGCTGGCCACGGTAGGAGCCGGGGACATCGACACGCTGGTCCCGCAGCTAAAGCAGATTCTGACGGAGAGGTGGAAGTAGTTAATGCTTGAATTTTAAAATTATACTAAACCGTCATGCTGAGCTTGTCGACGCGTCTCCACCGCAACAGTAAAATGAATTACGTTGTGCGGTAGAGAGGCTTCGGCTACCCGGATGCCAGATGAGCAGGACGGCCTAAAACCCGGGATTTATTCATTCCCGCCTACCCCCACACCCCCAGCCCCCAACCTTGGAACGCACAGTCAGAAACTTACTCGTGGCCGCAACCTGTCTGCTGGTGCTGGGCGCCTTGGGCGCGTTTGCCGCCGTGCGCCAGGCCAACCGCTCGGTCGACGCCGTGAAGGTGAACATAGCCAACGAGTTCGATAATTACTTCATCTCCGAGCGCGGCGTCACAGCCCTGCTCACCAAGGGCGGCAAGGAGCCCGTGCTGGGTACCCAGCCCGAGGGCCCGCGCCTGCGCGAGCTGGAGGCTCGCCTAAAGGCGCACCCCTTCGTGCGCGACGCCCAGGTGTACCGCGACCTGGCCGGTAACCTGCACGCCGACGTGCGCCAGAACCGCCCTATCGCCCGTCTCACGCACCCTGATACCCGCCTCGATACCTACGTCGATGCCGAAGGTCATGTGCTACCGCTTTCGCCGCTCTTTACGGCCCGCGTAGCCACCGTGGCGCGGCCCGGCGGCGGCAGCCTGCCAAGTGGATTTTTCCAGGATAGTACCGGGCGGCGCTACCTCGAGTTTTTGCGCTACGTCGACGAGCACGAATTCTGGAAAGCGCAGGTAGCGGAAGTGTTTATTGAGCCCGGCGGCAAGCTCTCGTTCACGCAGCAGGTGGGCGACCAGCGAATAGAATTCGGGCTGCCCGAAAATATTTCTGAAAAATTCGCGAAGCTGATGGTATTTTACCGTCAAATTCCGTCAGTTTTGGGGTGGGACACTTACCACCGTGTAAACGTCGAATACCAAAATCAGATTATTTGCGAATAACAATTCGCTGACCAATAGGCCGTTAGGCTTAAAATACTCTTTTCCATCCCACCGCTTTTTCACCGCTCGCCAGCACCGCATCTCATGCAACAAGACAAAATCGTCGTCGGGCTCGACATTGGTACCACAAAAATCTGTGCCCTGGTGGGCCGCAAAAACGAGTTCGGTAAACTCGAAATCCTGGGCATGGGCAAAGCCGTGTCGGAAGGGGTTTCGCGCGGTATCGTGCTCAATATTGACAAGACCGTAGACGCCATCAAACGGGCCATTCGGCAGGCCGAAGAACAGTCCGGAATTAGCATTGGAGTGGTAAACGTCGGCATTGCCGGCCAACACATCAAGAGCCTCCAGCACAACGGCAGCATCACGCGCAACTCGCACGACACCATCGGGCCGGACGACGTGGCCCGCCTCACGCAGGACATGTACCGGCTGGTGACGCAGCCCGGCTCGCAAATCATCCATGTGATGCCGCAGGACTATAAAGTAGACTACGAGGAAGGCATTTCCGACCCCGTGGGCTACGAAGGCGTGCGCCTGGAAGGCAACTTCCACATCATTACGGCGCAGAGCACGGCCATCAACAATATCAACAAGTGCGTGACCAAGGCCGGCCTCGAAATCGCCGACCTGATTCTCGAACCGCTCGCCAGCTCCATGTCCATCCTCTCGGAAGAGGAGAAGGAGGCCGGTGTGGCGTTGATTGATATTGGCGGCGGCACTACCGATTTGGCGGTGTTCAAGGATGGCATCATCCGCCACGCGGCGGTGCTTCCCTTCGGTGGCAACATCATCACGCAGGACATCAAAACCGGCTGCAACGTGGCCCCCGGCCAGGCCGAGCAGCTGAAAGTGAAGTTCGGCAAAGCCATTGCCCAGGAAGCCAGCGACTACGAAATCGTGAGCATCCCCGGCCTTCCCAACCGCCCGCCCAAGGAGGTGTCGCTGAAGAACCTGGCCTACATCATCGAGGCCCGCATGTCGGAAATCATGGAGCTGGTGTATGCCGAAATCTACCGCATGGGCCTGCACGACAAGCTGTCGGCCGGCATCGTGCTCACCGGCGGCGGCTCGCAGCTCCAGAACCTGGAGCAGCTCACCGAGTACATCACCGGCCTCGACACCCGCATCGGCTACCCCAACCAGCACCTCGGCAAGAGCCGCATCGAGGCCGTGAAGTCGCCGATGTACGCCACTACCGTGGGCCTGGTGCTGTCGGGCTACCACTCGCTCGACGAGCGGCAGACGCGCCCCAGCTACGAGGAGGAACAGCCCGTGATTCCGGCGTACTACGCTGCACCGTATACTGCTCCGGCCGCTGCCCCCGTGGCGCCAGCTACGCCTGCGCCGGTCGAAACCCGCGCAGCTACGCCCGTAGCGCCGGCTCCCGCGCCGCAGCCCGCCAAGCCCAAAGAGCCCGGTGCCGCCAGTCGCTTCTTCAAAGACATCATCACCCGCACCAAAGGGCTGCTGATTGACGATTACGACGATAAATCCTACTAAAGTCAATTGACAATGAGTAATGAACAATGAGCAATTGGACGCCGGCTTAGGCGACTAACTTCCTCATTGTTCATTGCTCATTGCTCATTGTTAATTGCGATACTTATGAATTACAAATTCGATATTCCCGCCCAGAGCAAGTCCATCATCAAGGTGATTGGGGTTGGTGGCGGTGGCTCCAATGCCGTGAAGCACATGCACAAGCAGGGCATCAAGGATGTGGAGTTTATCATTTGCAACACCGACCACCAGGCGCTGCAAAGCTCCACGGTACCCAATAAGCTGCAAATCGGCGTCGACCTCACCGAGGGCCTCGGTGCGGGTGCCAAGCCCGAGCGTGGCCGCCAGGCCGCCATCGAGAGCAAGGAGCAAATCCGCGACCTGCTGAACCAGGGCACCAAGATGCTCTTCATCACGGCCGGCATGGGCGGCGGCACCGGCACCGGCGCCGCCCCTGTGATTGCGCAGGTGGCGCAGGAGCTGGGCATCCTCACGGTAGGTATCGTGACGGCTCCGTTCATGTTCGAGGGCCGCAAGAAGCGCCAGCAGGCCGAAGAAGGCATCAAGGCGCTGAGCGAGCACTGCGATACCGTGCTGGTGATTCTCAACGACAAGCTACCGCAGATTTACGGCAACCTGACGATGGGGGCTGCTTTCGCCAAAGCTGATACCGTGCTGACCACGGCCGCCAAGTCCATCGCCGAAATCATCACGGTAACGGCCGATGTGAACGTGGACTTTGAAGACGTGAAAACGGTGATGAAGGACAGCGGGGCGGCCGTAATGGGTAGCAGCGTGACCGACGGCGAGAATCGCGCCCGTCGCGCCGCCGAAGAAGCCCTGAACTCGCCGCTGCTCAACAACACTGACATTCACGGCGCCCAGCGCATCCTGCTGTCCATCATGTCGGGCCCCGAGCACGAGCTGGAGATGGATGAGCTGACGGAAATCACCGGCTACATTCAGGAAAAAGCTGGCCAGGACGCCGAGATGATTTTTGGCCACGGTATCGACGAGTCGCTCGGCCAGAGCATTCGCGTAACGGTGATTGCCACCGGGTTTGCCCGCGAGGCGCACTCCATCACTACGCCGGCCGCTGGTGGCAACGTAGAGGCCACGCCCGCCGTGGCACCTGTAGCTGAGGCGCCCCGCCCCGAGGCGCCGGTAGCTACTGCTCAGGCGGCCGTGCCGTTGGTGCCCAGCTTGCGG
>NZ_BAAGZM010000079.1:0-11629 GCF_054778495.1 Hymenobacter agri | reverse complement strand
CACCGTCTCTCGCTCCACAACGGCCGCCTCGCGCTGCTGCTCGAGCGCCTGGGCAGCGCCAAAGTGGTGGAGCCGGCCGGCCAGCCGACGCAGGAAGTGCGCTTTGGGGCCACCGTGCGGCTGCGCACCGTGCAAGGCGGTAAAGTCGGTTTGGAGCGCAAATTCACGATTGTGGGCGTCGATGAGGCCGATATCGCGCAGGGTAAAGTGGCTTTCGTGGCGCCCATTGCGCGGGCCGTGCTGGGTGCGAAACTCGGGCAGCAGCTGCCGCTGAAGCTGGGGCCGCAGCCGGAAACGGTGGAGGTGGCGGGCATTGCGTATGCACCGTAGCGCGAACTTTCAGTTCGCGTTTTCGCGCCGCCTGGCTGTCATTCGGGCGGTGCAGAAACGCGAACTGGCCGTTCGCGCTACGTACCCGTAACGTTTCGGCAAGCAGTTTCCGCTACTTCTTGGCGTAGGGAAACCCGTCCCGCATATCGTGCACCAGCGCTTTGGCCAACGCTACCGGGCTGACGCTGGGTTTGCCGCGCAGCTCGTGGTCGAACTGCCACGCCAGCCGCCCATCCTGGGTATCGTATATTTCCAGATAGGTGCGCACCGCGTTGTCGGCCATGGGGTTGGTGTTGTCGCTGAGCACGAACAGGGCGATGCTCACGCTGCCGGGCAGCAGCTGGCGCATGTAGGTTTGCCCCGTGAGTACGGCATCGACGCCGAGGGCGGCGCGCAACTCGGCCATTGAGCGGGTAGGCAGGCTTTCGTAGCTGATGCCGGCGCGGGTCAGGCGCTGGTTGGTGTCGGCCGGGTTCTGGAAGGTGCTGGTACCGGGGCGCTCGGCCTGCTGACGCATGAACTCGGCTTGCAGCGCTGCTTGCAACTGGTAGCCCATTTGCCGGCGCTCGGCCGCCAGCGCCCCTTGCAGCGGTTTGTCGGCCGGGGTTTCCGGGTTGGCGGCCCACACTTCGGGATGCTTCGCTACGTCGCGCAGCCGCTCCAGCTCCACGGCGAAAGGCAGAATGGCCACCGTGCGGTGCGCAGCCAGCGCGGCCGGAGCCAGTGCCTGCCCCTGGAAAGTGTGCCGGGCGCAGCCCAACAGAATGACCACCGATAGCAGCAAAAAACAAGCAGCGAAATGCTTCATGGAAGGAAGATGCAGCCGGGAAAGAGAGAGCGAGCTGCCCCACAAAGGTAGAATGGCCCAAAGCTGACCCGGTCACCCGGCTTCTTTACTCCGACCCGCGACTAACGTAAACCACCCGGCCCGTGCGGTCAAATTCCACGTCGCAAGGCTTGGAAGCGCCGGGCGGCATTTGGTAAGTATGCTGTGTGCTAGGCGGCCAAGCATAAGGCGCTTACTTATTCACTGAAACAGGCGGGCCCATGATGGCGGCCACTTCCGGCATCGTCATGCCCAGCTTTACTCGTTTGATATTTTGCTGATTCCGAAAACCGAGTCGCGCCTCGGGGCTTCAGTAGTCGTGGTAGAAGCCGTAAGGCAGCAGGGCCGCGCAAAGACTAAAGAAGCCCACCGCAAGCCGGAAAGGAATGGTTCTTATCAGTTGTATTATGCCACTAGTTGCCGCTTGTACGCCCCCGGCGTCAGGCCCTCGTGCTTTTTGAACAGCGCCTGGAAATACGACAGGTTATTAAACCCTACGCGCAGGCCCACCTCGGCCACGCTGGCCAGTGGGTGGCGCAGCAGGCGCTTGGCCTCGCCCAGCCGCTCCCGAATGATGAACTCGACCGGCGTAAGGCCGAACTCGCGCTTGAACACCCGAAAGAACGTGGCTTTGCTCATGCAGGCCAGCGCGCTCAGCTTGTCAATGGTCAGGTTTTCGGCCAGGTGGTCTTTGATGTAGCCCACCACGGCGGCGAAGCGGTGCGTGGTAAGGTGCCGGGCGTAGTCGTGGAAAATGAGCTGGCGCGCCTGCGTTTGCATCAGGCGCACCAGCAACTCCTGCAAAGTGAAGCCGGCCAGCACGTCTTTATTAATATCTGAAGCGCGCGACACGGCCACCAGGCGGCCCAGTGTATCGGTAAGTTCGGGCGTGTTGGTGAGGTGGGCATAATCGGGACCCTCGATGGCCCAGGGCTGGTGCGCTTCGGCCCGGGGGTACCGCTCGTTCAGTAAATCCACGGTGTGGCGAATGGTGTCGGGTGCGATGGCGACGGCCAGGCATTGCGTGGGTTGGCACAGGCAGGCATCGGGAAAGTCGATTTCCATCAACTCATCTTTATCCACTACTACCGACTCGCCGGGCAGGTAGTCAAAGGCTTCGCGGCCGGGCAGGTGCATCACTTTCTTGCCGCGCAGCATGGTGGTCAGGGCCAGGCCTTCGAGGCGCAGGGGCACGCGGGCGGCGGCCCGGTGCGTCTCAAACACGTTCAGCTCGAAGCCTTCCAGGTTGTATACCGTCCGGTTTTCGACCAGCGAATGCAGGCGCTCGAGGGCAAGCGGGGCAACGGCAGCGGGCAAATGAACGCGGGTGGACATAGCAGAAGCAGTTGTGGTGAGGGAGTACCCACTCCCAACACGCAGATGATACAGCAAGTTGCGACAATTTTAGCACTCTTTGCGATAATAGCGCAACCCGTCGGCCGCTGGAAACGGGACCTTTACACCATTCTAGTTCACATAATTCCCATCCCTCAAAGCCATGGCTGAAACCTTAGAAGAAACCACCACCGTGGTGGCCCGCCCCAAATTCAAAAACCACTACGACAACTTCATCGGCGGTAAATGGGTGGCCCCGGTGAAAGGCCAGTACTTCGACAACCCGTCGCCCATCGACGGCAAAGTCTTCACCAAAGTGGCCCGCAGCACCAAGGAAGACATCGACCTGGCCCTCGACGCCGCCCACGAGGCCTTCGCCACCTGGAGCAAGACCTCGGCCACCGAGCGCAGCAATATCCTCAATAAAATTGCCAACCGCATTGAGGAAAACCTGGCCCACCTCGCCGCCGTGGAGTGCGTGGAGAACGGCAAGGCCATCCGCGAAACCACCTACGCGGATATGCCGCTGGTTATCGACCACTTCCGCTATTTCGCCAGCGTAATTCGGGCCGAAGAAGGCAACGTAACGGAGCTGAACAGCACCACGGTGTCGATGAACATCAACGAGCCGCTGGGCGTCATCGGCCAGATTATTCCCTGGAATTTCCCGCTCCTCATGGCCACTTGGAAGCTGGCTCCCGCCTTGGCCGCCGGCTGCACCGTAGTGATGAAGCCCGCCGAGCAAACCCCCGCCAGCATCATGGTACTGATGGAGCTGATTCAGGACCTGGTGCCCGCCGGCGTCATTAACGTGGTGAACGGCTTCGGGCTCGAAGCCGGCAAGCCGCTGGCCTCATCGCCGCGCATCGCCAAGGCCAGCTTCACGGGCGAGACGACCACCGGCCGCCTCATCATGCAGTACGCCGCCGAAAACCTCATCCCGGTGACGATGGAGCTGGGCGGCAAGTCGCCCAACGTCTTCTTCAAATCGGTGATGGATGCCGACGACGACTTCCTCGACAAGGCCATCGAAGGGGCCGTGATGTTTGCCCTGAACCAAGGCGAAATCTGCACCTGCCCCTCGCGCATGCTGGTACACGAAGACATCTACGACGACTTCATTGCCCGCGTGATTGCGCGCGTGAAGGCCATCAAGCTCGGCAACCCGCTCGACATGACCACGATGATGGGCGCGCAGGCCTCGAACGACCAGTTCGAGAAAATCCTGAGCTACCTCGAAATCGGCAAAGCCGAGGGTGCCGAGGTGCTGATTGGCGGCGAGGCTTACTCGCAGGAAGACGGCGCGCTGGCCGAGGGCTATTACATCCAGCCCACCATGTTCCGGGGCCACAACAAGATGCGCATCTTCCAGGAGGAAATCTTCGGCCCGGTGGTGTCGGTGACAACCTTCAAAACCGTGGAAGAAGCCATCGAAATTGCCAACGACACGCTCTACGGCCTCGGCGCCGGCGTGTGGACGCGCGACGCCCATGAGCTCTACACGGTGCCCCGCGCCATCGAGGCCGGCCGCGTGTGGGTGAACTGCTACCACGACTACCCGGCCGGCGCGCCCTTCGGCGGCTACAAAGCCTCCGGCTTCGGCCGCGAAAACCACAAGATGATGCTGGCCCACTACCGCCAGAACAAGAACATGCTCATCAGCTATAGCCAGAAGCCGCTGGGCTTCTTCTAGCGTCCTGCGGTAAGCTTTGGCTTGCCGTAAAAAAAGAGCGTCATGCTGAGCGCAGTCGAAGCATCTCTATCGCGTAGCTAAGCCAAACGAATGAGTTTCTGCTGCGGTAAAGATGCTTCGACTGCGCCCGGCATGATGCTCTGATTCAGCCCGGCAAGCATCCTTTTGCCAGCGGATGCGTCTTACTGGAAATCATTGCGCTACCCATATGAAAAGACTGCTTTTGCTCGTTGTGTTAAGTAGCGGCGCATCGGTTGCCCGAGCCCAGCTACTGCCCGTGCCGGGGGCTAAAAACCCGGACTGGAAAGCCGAAAAATCGGAAAAGCTGCCCGATGCGACGCCTTTCGACGAAGCTCCCAGACCTGACCGCATGCCCAATGCCGCCCAAAGAAGCATTGCCAGCAGCGGTAACCGGCATTTCCATTGGGATGCCGAGCGCCAACTGGCTTACCAGTGGCTGAGCCGCCCCGGCTCAAACTCCATTGCGCCCGACAAGCAGGTATTGGTGCGCGAAGAGCAGACCGGTATCGTGTACACCTTCCAGCGGCGGCGCTAGCCCGTGGCTTCCCATCACAGCATCCGAAGAACCAATGTCCACGCCCCGCGTCCTCGCCACCCAAGCCGCCGAAGCCACCATTGACCTGCTCCGCGACGAGCACGGCCCGCTCATGTTCCACCAGAGCGGCGGATGCTGCGACGGCTCCTCGCCGATGTGCTTTGCCAAGGGCGAATTTCGGGTGGGGGGAAACGACGTGTGGCTGGGCCGCATTCACGGCTGCGATTTCTTCATGAGTGCCAGCCAGTTCGAATACTGGAAGCACACTCAGCTCACGGTAGATGTGGTGAAAGGCCGAGGCGCCAGCTTCTCGCTGGAAATCCCACTCGGCGTGCGGTTTCTCATCCGCTCGCGGCTATTCACCGAGGACGAGGAAAAGGACATGGCCCCGGTGTACGCCGGCGACGAAGTGCCGGAGCAGGTGTAGAGACGCAATATTTTGCGTCTCATCGGCCGCGCCATGTGGAGTTCGTTCGGGCGTCATCGTTCAATGACGAGACGCAAAATATTGCATCTCTACGCCAATAAAAAGGGCCCTGCCGTTGTTGGCAGGGCCCTTTTTGCGTCAGAATCAACGCACTGCTACTTCACGTTCGTGTGCGTCACGAGCTGTACCGTTTTGGGGTCGACGGTGATTTCCTTGAGGCGCTGGGCCACGGCGGGCGGCATGCTTTCTTGGTAGCGGCCGTGCAGCTGGCTGGCCAGGAACTTCTCGGAGGCCGCGAACATGGCCATGTTGTTCACGGGGCGGGCGAAGCCGTGGCCTTCATCGGGGGCCAGCAGGTACTGCACGGGGTAGTTGCGGTCGCGCAAGGCCACCACAATCTGGTCGGCTTCGGCTTTGTTCACGCGCGGGTCGTTGGCACCCTGCACTATCATCAGCGGGGTTTTGATTTTGTTGGCCGAGCCCAGCGGCGACATGCGGTCGAGGGCTGCCCGGCCTTCGGGCGTGCCGGGGTCGGCCATGCGGGCGTACATCTGCTTGCGGCCGGCCTCCCAGTAGGGCGGAATGGCGTTGAGCAGGGTGGTCAGGTTCGACGGGGCCACGATGGCCACGGCGGCGTTGTACACGTCGGGCGTGAAAGCCACCCCGGCCAGCGTGGCATAGCCGCCGTACGAGCCGCCCATGATGCCCACGCGCTTGGGGTCGGCAATGCCCTGGCCCACAAGGTATTTTACGCCCCAGGTCAGGTCGTCCTGCATTTTGCGGCCCCACTCGCCGTTGCCGGCTTCCAGAAACTGCTTGCCGTAGCCGGTGCTGGCCCGGAAGTTGGGCGACAGCACCGCATAGCCGCGGTTGGCCAGAAACTGGTGCATGGCGTTGAAGCCGTAGCTGTCGCGCGCCCACGGCCCACCGTGCGGCAGAATAATCACGGGCAGGTTCTTGGCCGCTACGCCCTTGGGCAGCGTCAGGTACGCCGGAATCTCCAGGCCATCCGACGACTTATAACGCACCACTTTCATGTCGGCCAGGTCGGCGGCGTGTAGCTTGGGCCGCGTTTCGTACTGCTTGGTGAGCTGCTTGGTCTGCCGGTCGAAGAGGTAAGCTACGGTGGGCTGGGTGGCTGAGCTGGCCCCGAGCAGCCACAGCCGCTCGTCGGTGGTGTGCGAAGCGGGGTAAATGTCCAGCCCCGGCAGCTGCCGGCTCACGGTGGCAAAGTCCTGCTCCATGGCCTTGTCCTTCCACACGCGGCGCATGCGGTCGTCCTCGAAGCTCACAAACACCGGCTGGTGCGTTTTCTCCGAGAGCACGAGGCTGCCTACGTCCACGCGCTTCAGCGGGTCGGCCTGGTAGGGCTGCTCCTGGCCGGTGGCGGGGTCGAGCAGCACGATTTCGGCCAAGTTGCGCGTGCCTTTATTGGTGGCCAGGTACACATGCTGGTTGTCTTTGGCGAAGCCTTCCACGGCGCTCTGCTCGTCGATGCTCGTTTTGTAGAAGGGCGTCATCTTCTCGCCGTCCACGCGCAGCCACTCGGTGCTGCCGTCGGGGTTCGAGCGGGCGGCCAGGCGCAACTGGTCGTTCCAGTCGAAGGTCCAGTCGCCGATGCGGTCGTTGTTTTGGCGCACCAGGGTTTTCTCGCCGGTGGTCAGGTTCAGCTTGTACAGGTCGTGCCAGGCTTTGTCGCGGTCGTTCAGGCCGATGTAGAGCGTGTTGGGGTCGGAGAGGGGCGCGTTGAAAATCTGCACGCGTACGCCCTTCAGGCCCGTTAGGTCGCGGGCCGCGGGCACGGGCTGGCCGGCGGCGGGCGCCTCGGCCGGGTTCACGGCGTAGATGTTGAAGTTCTCGTCGCCGCCCTTGTCTTGGCTGTAGAGCAGGTACTTGCCGTCGCGGCTCCAGAAGTAGCTGCGCACCGGGCGGGCCTGGTCGTTGGTCATGGGCCGGGCCTTATCGAAAGGCTCGTTCAGGCCCTTCACCCAGATGTTGCGGGTGCCATTAAAGGGCTTGATGAAGGATAGGAACTTGCCATCGGGCGAGAGCTGAGCGCCCGAAATCTCGGGGTCGCCAAACAGCAATTCGCGGTCGATAATCGGCGGTTGGGCGCTGGCTTTCGCGGCTTGCGCCAGGCTGGTTTGGGGGGTGGCCAGGCTCAGCAGCAAGCCGAGGCCAAGAAGCAAGTGTCTCATCAGTAAGCAGAAAAAGGAGTGAATAGATGCCGCCAAAGTAAACAAAAATGCCCGGGCCGCAAGTGCGGTCCGGGCATCTGAAGCTAAGCTGCGGGCCTGGTACGGTGCTACGCTTCCAAGAAATGATACAAAAAAGTGACCACGCCCGTGTAGGCAGGCTTTTTCTGGCCATCAATTTCCAGCGTCACGCCCACGCGGGCCTTGGCAATGCCGCGCAGGTTGGCCACCGAAAGGAGGCTGGCGCGCAGTCGCACCTGGCTATCCACCGTCACGGCCTGGTTGAAGCGCAGGCTTTCGATTTCATAGTTCACCTGCATTTTCAGGTTTTCGATGGCCACAATCTGCTCCCAGAGGTAGGGCAGCAGCGAAACCGTGAGGTAGCCGTGGGCAATGGTTGCCTTGAACGGCGACTCGGCCGCCGCGCGCTCGGGGTCGGTATGAATCCACTGAAAATCGAGGGTGGCGGCGGCAAACTGGTTAATCTGCTCCTGCGTGATGGTGTGCGGCGCCGATACGCCCAGCTCCTGGCCGGCGTGGGCTTCGAGTTCGGCAAGGCTGCGGATAGTAATAATGGGCATAAAAAACGGCGTGTGATTGCGGGTAAAGGGCCGCAAACATACGCCGTTTTTCAGCTTGGTTTGGTCAAAAAAAGAACGTCATGCTGAGCTGGTCGAAGCATCTCCACCGCAATACTAAAACTAGTTAGTTGCGCGGTAGAGATGCTTCGACCAGCTCAGCACGACGTTCAGGGTGTCGCGTGTTGCCGCCTAGCTCCGGCCGCCAAACACGCGGCGCAGCAGCTCGGTAGTGCGGGCCACCGGGTTTTCGCGGATGTTGGCTTCTTCCTGTGCAATGAGCGTGAAGAGGCCATCCACGGCTTTGCCGGTGGCATACTGGTTCAGGTCGGGCTGCACTTTCTGCACCAGCGGAATCTGGTTGTAAGTCGTCGCCAGCTGGGTATAGTAGCGGGTGGCGCCCACCTGGTCGAGGCTCTTCTGCATGATGGGCGCGAAGGCCGTGACGAGCTGCGTGGAGGTGGTGCGCTTGAGGAACTGTGTAGCAGCATCTTGCTGGCCAGTCAGAATATTCCACACATCTGTGAAGGTGAGGCTTTTGATGGCCGAGATGAAAATGGGTTTGGCGCTGCGGGCCGCATCCTCGGCCCCGCGGTTCAAACTCAGCTCAAACTTATCGACCTGGCTGCCCAGGCCGATGCTGCGCAACGTGGTGGCCACGCGCTGGGCATCGGGTGGGAAGGGGATGCGGATGAGGCGGTTGAGGTAGAAGCCATCGGGCTGCGAAGCCTGGTCGGCTCCTTTACCGATGCCCAGCAGTAGCGCCTCCTTGAGGCCGCTGGCGGCTTCGGAGTTGCTGAGGTTGCCCACGCGGGTGGTGCTGCCGGTGCCAGTGCTACCCGAGTTGCCGCCGGGCAGGGTAATGCCGCCGGGCAGCTTGATGCCGCCCAGGTTGGGCAGGCGAATCTGAGCCGAGGCCGAAAAGGTGGTGGCGAGCAGCAGGGCGGCGAAGGCAAGTTTTTTCATGGCGCGGGCGAGTGGGGAGTTGTCGGCCGTATTACAAGTGCCGTGCCGGATTGGTGCCGCGACGGCTTACAGCCGGTCGAGTCGGCCGCCGTCGATACGCAATTCCGCGCCCTGCACAAAGGCGGCGTCGTCGGAAGCCAGGTAAGCGATGATGGCGGCCACATCTTCGGGCTTGCCCACGTCGGCCTTATCGATGACTTCGACGCCGGATTTCACATTGGGATTGTCCCAGAGCATGGGCGTATCAATCGCGCCGGGCAGAATGACGTTGGTACGGATGCCCTTGGGCTTGCCTTCGAGCGACGAGGAGCGGGTGAGCGAGAGCATAGCGGCCTTGGCCGCCGCGTAGGGCGCTACCAACGGGCTGGTTTCGACGGCGTGCACGCTGGCTACGTTCACGATGCTGCCACCCGGCTTCATGTGCAGAAACGCCTGCTTGGTGAAGTAGAAAGCGCCCAGCAAATCCACGTTCAGAATGCGCAGCCAGTCGTCGCCGTTCAACTCTTCCAGCGCTTTGAACTGCATCAGGCCGGCATTATTTACCACTACATCGAGGCGGCCGAACTTGGCCAGTGTGGCCGCCACGGTCGCTTCCACCTGCGCTTCCATCGACACGTTGCAGAGGCTGGCCAGCACGTCGGGCGCGCCGGCGGCCTTCACTTCAGGCACGGCGGCATCGAGGTTGGCCTGGTTGTAATCGGCGAGCACCACGCGGGCACCTTCGGCGGCGAAGCGTTTGGCGGCGGCCAGGCCAATGCCGCTGGCCCCGCCGGTGATGAGTACGACTTTATCCTGGAAGCGAGGAGACATGAGGGAAGGGAGGAGGGGGAGGAGGGAAAAGGAAATGTTTGTCATCCTGAGCGCAGCGAAAGACCTTATTTATCACGCTAGTGCTTCGTGTCAGCGTAATAAGGTCCTTCGCTGCGCTCAGGATGACAACGTAGGATTAAGCCGCATCCACCGTCGTTGAATTGGCCTGGTCGGTCGATTTATCGGCGCTGGCGGCTTTCACGTCGGCTTTTTGTTCGCGAGCCCACTCTTCGTTGCTTTCCTGGGGCATCACGATGGGCACTTGCAGGCACACGCTTTGCGCGGGCAGCACCTGGCTCCAGTCGGCGATGAGCTGCTTGTAGGCTTGGCCCACGGGGCGGATGTTGCGGTCGAGGTCGTAGAGACCCACGGGGTTCAGGCGGCCGTTGTTTTCGCGCAGGGCGGAGTCCCAGTCCACCTGGTCGGTGAGGGAATACCAGGTGAAGCCAACCATAGGCACGCCGTCGTTGCGTACGCGCAGCACGTTGGCCCATTCCTTCCAGAGCCAGTTCACGGCTTCGTCGCCGTTGGGGCCCTGCCAGATGTTGGTTTCGGTGTGCATCACGGGCAGCTGGTAGCGATTGTGATACTGGCTCGTGATGACGTGATAGCCAAATACTTCGCCCGAGGCCGTGGTGCTGCCGTCGGCGCGCACGCGGTGCTCGTTGGTGTAGTAGTAGTCGTTGCCCATGATGCAGTGCCGCTTCATCTTGGTGCTCAGGAAGAAGTGGTACTCGTCGCGGGTCATGCCATTGTCGAGCAAAAACTCGTACATGGTCGAGTTCACGCGACGGCCGTAGTTGAGGTCGAGCGACAGAAACCGCTCGGCGTTCATGGTTTCGGCCGGGCCGATGGCGGCCGGGTTTTCGGCGTGGAAATACTCCGACGACTCGCTCTGAATGAAAATAGCGTCGGGCCTCACCTCCAGAATGGCCTGCATGGCCAGCACGTTGGCCTTCACAATGTATTTGAGGGCATTGACGAAGGCGCGGTCGGAGCTCAGCTGCTCGTTCCACCAGCCGTAGCGTGCCGAAAACTGCGCGCAGATGTACATCTCGTTCACCGGCGTGTAGAGCTGCACCCACGGAAACCGCTGCGCAAACGCCTTGGCGTACTGCGCAAACAGCGCCGGAAAATCGGGGTTCTGGAAATTGCCAATCCAGTCGGGCACGCCGAAGTGGCAGAGGTCGACGATGGGCGCGATGTTGCGCCGCAGCAGGTCCTGAAACGTGACGTCGGCAAAGCTCCAGTCATACTTGCCCGGCCCCAGAAACGTGGTATGAATGGGCGGCCCGTAGCGCAGAAACTTAATGCCCAGCTCATCTACCAAATCAAAATCCTTCTGCCAGAGCTTGTAGTGGTTGCATTTCTCCAGCTCATCCACACGGTGCGCGCCGTTCTGAATGGTGGGGTTGCTGTTTTCGATGCCAGTGGCGAAAAGGAACTGAGGACCCATGAGCGCGGAAAAAGGAGGAAGACGGCCGGGGCAACGGCCCGGCCTGTCCGCTCGCTTACTCGTTTCGGCGCGTTCACGTTACGTTCAGCTTAGCGCCGCCGCCCTGCCCGATTTCGCTTTGGGTGGCTGCTGGCGTCGCCGTGCGGCCTACAAGTCCTGCACCTGCAGCTGAATGTTGACGTTGCGCCCGTGGTCGTCGGCGCACGAAATTTTCACCGCGCCGCTCGGCGGCCGGAAAAACACCCGCTCAGTAGCCGAGGCGGCGCGCAGAAACCGGTCGTTCACGTACCAATACACCTGGCGCACCTCGCTTCCCGCCGCGCAGCTCAGCAGCATCTGCTGCTTGTCGTGGCGGTCGAGCACATACTCGGCGTGGTCGAGCGGGGAGGTAATGGCCAGGGCTGCGCCCGCGCCGCCGTCGGTATCGCGCACGAGCCGGCAGGCAGGGTTGTGCGGC
>NZ_BAAGZM010000078.1:0-11692 GCF_054778495.1 Hymenobacter agri | reverse complement strand
CGAGGCCGCGCTGGCCGCGCCTGGCATCTTCGGCGCGCGCATGATGGGCGGCGGCTTCGGCGGCTGCACCATCAACCTGGTCGCGCCCGATAAGGTCGAGGCCTTCATTGAAAGCGTGAGCGCAGCGTATGAAACCCGCTTCGGCCGTCGCCCGGAAACGTACCAGACTACGATTGTGGATGGGGTAGGCACTGTTTGAACAATGTAGAGACGCAATATTTTGCGTCTCGTCGTTGAACGACCGGCACCGCGCCGAACCACCGCAACCGCGCATGCTAAACAACATCAGCAACGACGAGACGCAAGATATTGCGTCTCTACCTCGTTCTTAAATAACCAACGCCATGGCCTCCTTCGATTCCACCGAACACCCGCACCGCCGCTTTAATGCCCTCACGGGCGAGTGGGTTCTGGTGTCGCCGCACCGCTCGAAACGGCCCTGGCAGGGCCAGCAGGAAGAACCCGAGCAGGACCAGCGCCCCGCCTACGACCCCACCTGCTACCTCTGCCCCGGCAACCCCCGCGTGGGCGGTGAAGTGAACCCGAAGTACACCGACACCTTCGTGTTCAACAACGACTTCGGAGCCCTGACTGTTGACGTGCCCACCGGCGGCGTCGACGAAGGCGGCCTGCTGCGGGCCGAAGCCGAGTCGGGCATCTGCCGCGTCATTTGCTTCTCGCCGCGCCACGATTTGACCTTGCCGCAAATGACCACGCCCGCCATTCGCAAAGTGGTGGACTTATGGGTGAGCGAGTTTGCCACGCTGGGCGCGCGGCCCGACATCAACTACGTGCAGATTTTCGAGAACAAGGGCCCGATGATGGGCTGCTCGAACCCGCACCCGCACGGCCAGATTTGGGCCCAGCGCACCGTGCCCGGCGAGCCGGCCAAGGAAACCGAGCGCCAGCTGGCCTACTACCAGCAGCACGGCCGCACGCTGCTGGCCGATTATCTGAAAATCGAGCTGGAGAAGAAGGAGCGGGTGGTACTCGAAAACGAGCATTTCGTGGTGCTGGTGCCGTTCTGGGCCGTGTGGCCGTTCGAAACCATCGTCATCGCCCGCCGCCCGGTGCAGGACGTCACCCAACTCACCGACGACGAGCGCGACGCGCTGGCCGACATTCTGCGCCGACTTACCATTCGCTACGACAACCTGTTCAACATCTCGTTTCCGTACTCGGCCGGCCTGCACCAGCGCCCGACGGACGGCCAGGAGCACCCCGAATGGCATCTGCACATGCACTTCTACCCGCCGCTGCTGCGTTCGGCCACGGTGCGCAAGTTCATGGTGGGCTACGAGATGCTCGGCGACCCGCAGCGCGATGTTACGCCCGAGTTCAGCGCCGGTCGGCTGCGCGAGCAATCGGAGGTGCACTACAAGGGTACGGTGGAGTAGGAGTTTATTTGAATAAATGATGGGAACGGATGGTCATGCAGAGCGCAGCGAAGCATCTCGCTCGATTTATCCTCACGAATGACTGACGGCTGCACGCGAGACGCTTCGCTACGCTCTGCATGACCGTTCGATTATTCAAACGAAAACAAAGCCCAGCCCCGGCCGCTAACTTCAAGTGGGATTCATCGGTTTATAGGAAGCCGGCTGCTACATTTGAATTCCCACCAGTTATTTAAAATACTACTGCTTTGTCGCAAAAACGAGCTTCCATTTCGGATATCGCCAAGGAGCTGAACCTGGCCGTGTCGACGGTTTCGCGGGCCCTGAGCGGGCACTCGCGCATCAGCCAGGCCACCCGCGACCGGGTGCAGGCCTTGGCCGAGCAGCTCAATTACCAGCCCAACCACCTGGCCGCCGCCTTGCGCAAAGGCCACAGCAACACGCTGGGCGTGATTGTGCCGCACGTGGATGGCCATTTCTTCTCGCAGGTGATGAAGGGCGCGGAGTCGGTAGCCAACCGCGCCGGCTTCAACGTACTGCTCTGCCAGTCGAACGAGGACTACGAGCAGGAGCAGAAAAACGTGGTGACGATGATAAACGCGCAGGTCGACGGCATTCTGGTGTCGGTGGCCCGGCCCACGCCCGATTTTGCGCATTTCGACAAGATTCAGAAGCGCGGCATCCCGCTGGTGTTCTTTGACCGCATTGTGGATGACCCCGTTCTAAACGCGGTGGAGCTCGATGATTTCCAGGGCGGCTACCAGTCCACGAAGCACCTGCTGGAGCAGGGCTGTCGGCGCATTGCCCACTTCGGCGGGCCGCAGCATCTGCGCATCTACATCAACCGCTTCGGCGGCTACCGCAAGGCGCTGGAGGAGTTCGGCCTCGCGGTGGAGGACGAGTTGGTGATTTTCAGTGATATGTGGGAAGCCGATGGCCGCACCGGCATGGAGCAGTTGCTGGCCCTGCCCAACCCGCCCGACGCCGTGTTTTCGGCCAGCGACTTCACCATTGCCGGGGCCATGCGTGTGCTCAAGGAGCGCGGCCTGCGCATTCCGCAGGACGTGGCCCTGGCCGGCTACAGCAACGAAAGCTTCTGCTCGCTCACCGAGCCCAACCTCACGTCCGTCGACCAGCGCCCGGAGGAAATGGGCCAGGCCGCCATGCAGCTGCTCATGGAAATGGTGCACGACACCGGCGATGTGGCCGTGGAGCCGCGCAAAGTCGTCATCCAGCCCCGGCTGATGAAGCGCGAGTCGTCGATGAAAGGAAAGGGCGAAGGGAAGAAGTAAAGCAGCCCGTCATGCAGAGCGCAGCGAAGCATCTTGCTGCGGTAGTAATCAAAACCGTTCTCACGATTGATTCAATATCCCGCGCGAGATGCTTCGCTGCGCTCTGCATGACGTTCTAACCAAGCCACACCAGCGTGAAAGACTACCTCCTGTTCGTCGATACCGAAACCTCGGGCATCCCGCGCGACTGGAACAAGCCGTATTCCACGCGGGGTAACTGGCCGCACATCGCGCAGCTGGCCTGGGTAATCTACACCCGCGAAGGCGTGGAGGTGAAGGCAGAAAACCACTACATCCAGCCCAACGACTACGATTTGGACCCCGGCGCGGGCAGCGTGCACGGCCTCACGCCGGAGTTTCTGCGCACGCACGGCGAAACGCGCCACGCCGTGATGCAGGCCCTGCATCGCGACCTGACACAATACCAGCCGCTGGTGGTGGCCCACTTCATGCAGCTTGATTTTCACATGGTGGGGGTAGGGTTTCATCGCGCTGGCCTCACCAACCCGCTGCTGGGGCTGCCCACGTTTTGCACCATGCGGGCCACGGGGCCGCTGTTGCGCCATTCTACGCAGGGCTTCCTGCGGCTGCCCGAGCTGTACCAGCGGCTTTTCCAGGAGCCCCAGCCGGGCGAGCACGATGCTTTGAGCGATGCTTACGCCACCGCCCGTAGCTTCTTCGAGATGCAGAAACAAGGCATTGTGACGGAGGAAGCCATGCGCCAGCAGGGTCCGCCAGTGGGCCTGCAGCCACCCATGCCCGCCGGCCGCCGCCTGCAGATTGGCGTGGCCCCGTGGCTGGCCGTGGGCACGGTGCTGCTGGTGCTGCTGGCATTTTTGCTGATGGGGTGAGCAGAAAATCGATTTTAAAACCATGATAGAATGAACGTCATGCGGAGCGCAGCGAAGCATCTCGCGTGCACAATGCAATTCAATCGTCAGGATTAAGTAAAGCACGCGAGATGCTTCGCTGCGCTCTGCATGACGTTCTCACAATCACTACTCACCACCGCCCATGTCCGATAAACTCGCCTTTCTCCGCACCGTCGCCCCGTTCGATTTATTGCCCGACGACGTTCTGGCCGAGGTAGCCGAGGGCCTGCAGGAGGTGCGCCATCCGCGCGAAACCAACATCTACCTGCAGGATGAAACCAAGCTGCGCGGGCTCGACATCATTGTGCAGGGCGAGTACGAAACGTTTTTCTACGATAGCCAGCAGCACCGGCGCGTGGTGGAATACACCCGGCGCGGCGAGTGCTATGGCGGCATCTCGCTGCTGCTGAATAAGAAACGCTCGCTGCGCACGGTGGTGGCCAAGCGCGACACCCGCGTGTATTTCCTGCACCGGCGCGAATTTCTGGCGCTGTGCCAGGGCTACGAGAGCTTCTTCCACTTCTTCACAGCGCGCTACGGGCGGCGGATGCTGGATGAGGAATACGCCAACTTCGTGCGGCCGGCCACGGGCGGCAACTCGGCGTCGAGCTACCTAGCGTCGGACCAGCTGTTTTCGCGTCGTATCGAAACGCTGGAGCTGCGGCCGGTGCTGCTGTGCGCGGCCTACGTGCCCATTTGCGAGGTGGCGCAGCGTATGGCCGCCGCCCGCAGCAGCTGCTACTTCATCACCAACGCCGACGTCGACGGCCACGTCATCGGCTATGTCACGGACATTACGCTGCGCGACAAAGTGGTGGCCGGCCTGGCCGATGCCCGCCTGCCCGTCGAAACCATCGTGGATGCGCCGGTGGTCAGCATCAGCTCGCGGGCCTTTGTGTATGAGGCCATTCTGCTGATGTTCCGGACCAAGACGCGCTATTTACTGGTCGAGACCGACGGCGAATACGTGGGCTTCATCAGCCGCAACAAGCTGCTGACCGACGACCAGGCCCAGTCGCCGTTCATCTTTATTCAGAGCGTGAAGCAGGCGCAGGCCGTGCCCGAGCTGCGCCGCCGCTGGGAGCAGGTCCCGGAGATGGTGTACCAGCTGCTGAACCGCGGCGTGAAGCCCGAAATCGTGAACCAGGTCATTACCACGGTGTCGGATACCATTGCGCTGAAGCTGATTGAGGGCGCCATTGCCGAGCTGGGCCCACCGCCGGCCCGCTTCGTGTACATGGTGCTGGGCAGCGAGGGCCGCAAGGAGCAAACCCTGCTGACGGACCAGGACAACGCCATTATTTATGAAGACAAGGCCAACGAGCAGCGTGAGCTGGTGCGCGACTACTTCCTGGAATTTGCCAGCCGGGTGAGCGACCAGCTCAACGAAATCGGCTTCAGCTACTGCGACGGTGGCTTCATGGCCAAAAACCCGAAGTGGACGCACTCGCTCTCGCACTGGAAGCGCAACTACGTGCAGTGGATGAGCGACGCCAACCCCGAAACCGGCATGCAGTTCGCCGCGTCCTTCGACTGCCGCTACCTCTACGGCGACGCCACCATCATGGACGAGCTACACGAGTTCCTGGCCCTGGAGCTGGAGAAGCCCACCGAGCGGTTCTTCCACTACCTGGCCCAGAACGCCCTGCAGTACGAACCGCCGCTCACGTTTTTCCGCAACATCCGCACCTTCGCCCACGGCGACCAGCAGGTGTTCAACCTGAAAAAAACCATGTCGCCCATCGTCGATTTGGTGCGCATGTACGCCCTCAAGCACCGCATTTTCGCCACCAACACCGGCGAACGCCTCGACGCCCTGCGCGCCCAGGGCGTGTTCACGGAGCGCGAAACGCAGGAACTGCTACAGGCTTACTACTACCTGATGGGCGTGCGCCTGAAAAAGCAGGCCGCCCAGATTATCCGCGACCACACCGTGCCCGACAATTACCTCGACCCCAGTACACTTACCAAGGTGGAGCAGGTGACGCTGAAGGAGATTTTCAAGGTGATTTCCGATTTCCAGCTCAAGATTAAGGTGGGTTTTACGAAGTCATTGGGGTAGGGCTGCAAGGCGGAATACCGCGAAATTTTATTTCGCCCCGCGTCGGGCCAGGTAGCGCCATAAGCCGCCTCTATGCGACGCGAAATAAAATTTCGCGGTACTCCGCCCGGTGGGCTGTGGCGTAATTTGCGGCCTCAGCCGCCCCACGCTCTTAATGACTTTCCAAACTTCTGCTGCCTTTCTGCTCGCGCTTGGCCTGCTCGGCGCCTGCCAGACCACCAAGCCCGCTCCCTCCACCACCACCGCGCCCGTTGTGCAAACTCCCATCTGGCAGTCGGATGCCTATAGCCTGTACCGCGACAAGGTGGTGCAGGGCCAGCACGAGGGCCGCGCCCTCTCGGCTACCCGGCTCACGAGCAACTACGTGAGCCCGGCCAACGACCGGCTCAGCCCGCGCGTCGAGTTCAAATTCAGCCTCAACGGCAAAGACAACGAGATGGCTCCTGGCCTGAACCACGTGCTACTGGCCGTGCCCCGGCCCGGCGGTGGGCCCATCGAAACGCCGCCCATCGTGTTTGGCCAGCGTTACGAGGATACCACACCTGCCGCGGCCACCCAATATCTGGACCCCAACACGCCGGTAAAAATCCGGCTCGACCTGCGGCCGGTGCTGGCGGCGTTCAAAAAGGACGGCTACTTCACCACCTTCAAGGGTGATAAAATCTATCAGCAGGATTTCAAGCATGTGTACGTGGCCGGCGGCACAGCCCCGCTGAGCTGGGATTTCGACAACCTGGCCAACAAGCCCGGGCTGGAGCTGACCGACACCAACGGCGACGGTATCTACGAAACCACCCTGACGCTGAACCAGCCGGCCGCCGCCAAAACCACCGCCAGCAGCTGGCAGAAAAGCATTAATACTGCTGATTTTCCGCAGTACAGCTCCGACTACCCCATTGCCGATGCGCTCTACAACCTGGCGCTGGAGGAAGCGCGCCGCGCCGTGGAGCCCGACAGTACCTTCCGGACCGGCAAGGAATGGGCCGGGGTGTGGACACGCGACGTGAGCTACAGCATCATTCTGGCCCAGGCCAGCCTGCAGCCCAAAGTGGCCATGAATAGCCTGCTGCGCAAGGTGACGCCCGACGGCCGCATCATTCAGGACACCGGCACGGGCGGGGCTTACCCGTGCTCGACCGACCGCATGATTTGGGCCGTGGCGGCCTGGGAAATCTACCAGGCCACCGGCGACGTGGCCTGGCTGCGCAAGGTGTTCCCCATCATCAAGCAGAGCCTGGCCGACGACGTGCAGAATGCCTACGACCAGCAAACCGGCCTCGTGCGCGGTGAGTCGTCGTTTCTGGACTGGCGCGAGCAAACTTACCCGCGCTGGATGCAGCCGGCCGACATCTACCAGAGCGAAAACTTGGGCACCAATGCCGTGCACTACCAAGCCAACGTGGTGCTGGCCCAGATGGCCGCCCGCCTGAGCCAGCCCGGCCAGGCAGCCTTCTACAAGCGCCAGGCCGAGGCCATCAAATTCGGCATCAACGAGCACCTGTGGCAGGCCGATAAGGGCTACTACGGGCAGTACCTGTACGGCCGCACGGCCCTGTCGCTATCGCCCAAGGCTGAGGCGCTGGGGGAGGCGCTGTGCGTGCTCTTCGGCATTGCCGAGGGCGACCGGGCTCAGACCGTGGTGAGCAAAACGCCCACCACGCCCTTTGGTATCCCGTGCATCTACCCGCAGATTCCGGGTATTCCGCCCTACCACAACGACGCCGTGTGGCCCTTTGTGCAGAGCTACTGGGCCCTGGCTGCCGCCAAGGCCGGCAACGAAGCCTCGGTGATGGAAAGCATTGCTGCTATCTACCGGCCGGCGGCGCTGTTTCTCACCAACAAGGAAAATTTTGTGGCCCGCAACGGCGACTTTGCCGGCACCCAAATCAATTCCTCCAACATGCTCTGGAGCCTGTCGGGCAGTCTGAGTCTGGTGTATAAGGTGCTGTTTGGCATGCAATACCAGGGCGAGCGGCTGGTGTTCCGGCCCTTCGTGCCCCAGGCGTTGGCGGGCCATCGCCGGCTCGAAGGGTTCCGTTACCGCAAGGCCGTGCTCGATATTGAGCTGGACGGCGCGGGCAGCACCATCAGCAGCATCACCATGGACGGCGCACCCCTGCCCGACGCGGCGGTGTCGGGCGCGCTCACGGGTCGCCACGCCATCAAAATCGTGCTGGCGGCGCCCGACGCCAACGCCGTACCAGCGGCCGTGAACCGAGTGCCCAATCGCACCTCGCCCGAAACCCCGGCCGTGACCTTTGCCGGTGGCCGCCTGCATTGGGCTGCCGTGGAAGGGGCCGACGAATACCTCGTGCTGAAAAATGGCAAGCTGGCCACTACCATTCACGAAACGGAATACGCTGTGCCGGCTG
Organism: Hymenobacter agri; assembly: GCF_054778495.1. Lineage (NCBI taxonomy): Bacteria > Pseudomonadati > Bacteroidota > Cytophagia > Cytophagales > Hymenobacteraceae > Hymenobacter > Hymenobacter agri. Next base: position 3,697 of record NZ_BAAGZM010000078.1, on the reverse strand, counting down.
CCGACGGCTTTGCCGCCTGGCAGGTCATTGCTGTCAATGATGCTGGGCGCGAATCCTTTGCTTCGGAACCGCTGGAACTGGGCCACGAGGCCACCGGCGGCGTGCTGGTGCAGCTCGAAACCGTCGCGGCCAAGTCGGTCATGCCCTACAAAGGCTACACTGGTAAGGGCTTCGTCGAAGCCAGTGCCACCAAGAACACCGCGCTTACCATCCCCGTGGCGGTGCCTGAAGCCGGCCTCTACGCCCTCGATTTTCGCTACGCCAACGGTAACGGGCCCATTAATACCGATAACAAGTGCGCCATCCGCACGCTGCGGCGCGGGGCCGAGCTGCTGGGCACGGTCGTATTGCCCCAGCGCGGCGTAGGCGAATGGAGCAACTGGGGCTTCTCGAACCCCGTGCTGGTGCGCCTCGACAAAGGCACCACGCGCCTGCTGCTGGCCTACGAGCCGGCCAACCAGAACATGAACATCGCCGTGAACCAAGCCATGCTCGATTATCTACGTGTGCGCCGGGTGGAGTAGCAGCGTAAGCTGTACGCACTCATGGCAATATTTTGCCTACGCGAATCCCCTGAAGCTAACTGTGTATTTGGTTTCTGGGGATAATTTATTGTATTTATTCTTGTATAATGCAGGTTGATATAATATATAGTGCCCAATAAGTATAAAAAATCTACTTTATAATAAAAATCATATTGTTTTTAAGAAAAATATTATTCTATTTTGCTTTGCTACTGGCAGTTATCTACCTACTGGCTTGGCCCTTTCTTGGGTAGCAAGGGTTCGCTGCCTTACGTATCTTTTCAGACTTTTTTATGAAAATCATTTACTTACTCGCGTTCGGGCTACTCGGGCATTTTGCCGTGTTGGCGCAAGCCCCCGTCTACAGCGCTACCTATACCATGCAGCTCAAAGGACAACGCTACTATGCCTATCCAGGCGTGCAAGTGTGCGGCGCCGACTTTGCGCAGTCGGACGATGAGCGCACGCTGCCCGCGGTGCTGGGCGGCGATGGTGGCTGGAATTCCGGAAATCAATCATTCACCTCGACTGCGATTCCCAGCAACATGACCGTGAAAACGGTTGCGGTTACGGTAAATTTTAACACCCAGGTTGAAGCGCCGGTTACGTTGAAGCTCAACGGCGTACCAGCCGCTACCATTTGGTCGCAGGCCGGGATACTGCGCGACGGTTGCCAGACCGCGACATTTGCCTTGCCGGTTGCTGCTTACGTGAACGGGGGCCTGAATACGGTGCACATGAGCATTGGCGCTAATGCCGTGCTGGCCGTAAGCACCGAAACCGTGACCATCACCTACTCGGCTAACAAAAACACCGCCAACGAACCCAATAGCGGCTTGGTGCAGATATGCCACAAAGGCGACCCTATCTATGTAGCCGCGAGTGCCGTGGCCGCACACCAGGCGCACGGCGACAGCCTGGGCGACTGCACTTCGACCACTACTGCGAAAGCCGCACCGGATGCCGCTGCCAGCTTGATGGCATCGCCGAACCCCGCTGCTGACCAGGTTGCTTTTACCTTCCGGGTGGCCGGCAGCGGCAAAGCGGAACTGCAGGTGTATAACCAATGGGGTAAGCTGGTGGCCGCCGTGCCAACCCGCGTAAGCGCAGCCGGCGAGCTTCAGGTAGTGCCGTTCAACACGCAACAGCTACCCGAAGGCCTGTATGTGTGCCGCCTGGTGAGCAGCGCCGGAGTGCAAACCACCCGATTGACCCTGAGCCGCTAAGCGAGTTTCGGCGGACATAGCAAACGCGCCCCTGGCCGGCTACAGCTGGCCAGGGGCGCGTTTGCTATGCCGCGGGTCATTCTCTGTTTCCCACCACCTATTCAAATATGGGTTAGTGGCCAGCGCACCCCATGCATAGTGAGACGCAGGATTTTTTTGCTGGAATAGTATCAGCCCGGCGTCGGGCAATGTAGTTTTGACGGCATAGTTACATAGTTCAAATAAAACGCGTTTAAATCATGATTTCTGCAAAAATGACCTCAGCTTCAACTTCACCGACGTATCTGGACCCGACCAGCAAAATCGACCAGGCCACCTACGATGAGTTTGCCGCCAACTGGCTGAAAATAGTGGGCGAAGGCGGCGACCAGACTGCGCTGAACGCATGTTTCAATACCTCCGACAAACCGGTGACCCGCTTGGTATCCGTCAGTTTCACTGTGGCGCAGATTACAGAGGTGCTCTCGGCGCCGGGCATTGCGCAGGTGCGCGCCCGCTTCGTGGTGAATCCGAAAAAAGAAGCGCCAAACTTCGCCATCGTGCTCTACGGCGTTGATGCTCAGGGCCGTCGGCAAACGTCTTACTACCTTTCGGATTATCGGGCGGGGATGAAGTCGAATCCGCCCATCGTCGACGTAGAACTGCCCAATGTGTTGCGGCAGCATTGGGTGAACAACTGGGCCGACACCGAGCAGTTTCCGCTTACGCGCCAGCTTTTTGCCACCAGCTACGGCCCGCTGCAAGGCTTCAATTTTAGCCTGAGCGATTTTATGCAGCCGCTCATGCGCAGCACTTCCGAAGATGATAACCTGTCCATTCTGTTGGGATTGCACACGTACTTTGGCCCCAGCCCCGAGGGCGAAGCCGTAACGGCCACGTTTGGCCTATTGGTACAAGCGCCCATCGTGGCGGGCCGGCAAGGCGACGACGACCTTGCGTACGACGTAGCTGCCCCCAGCCCGCCCGCACCCTAGGGGCGGCCGTAGCCCGCACTACAACTAAACAGCCTGCCCAGATGAATATCGAGTTGTTTTGGTTTACGGTTATTCAGTGGCTGTCGTTCAGTACATTGGGGCTGGTGGGCGTGGTTGGCGCGCTGCGCTACCGGCAGCTCGGCGCCTCTTTGCGCTGCATTGTGTGGCTGGTGTGGTTTGGCATTGCCATGGAAACCGTTACCCACCTGTTGATTTTCTGGCACAAGCCCAATTTGTGGCTGATGCCCGTGGACACCTTGGGCGAAGTGCTGCTGCTGTCGCTGGCCTACGCGCCGGCGCTGGGGTCGCTCGGCTTCAGCCGGTGGCAGCCGTGGGTGGTGGGGGCCTTCGGAGTGTGCGTGATGCTGAGCAGCGGCCTGACCCCGGAAATGGCCCGCTTCAAACCCGGCATTATGCTCACCGGCTGCCTGCTGGAGCTGGGCTTGGCCGCGCTGTATTTTCGCAAGCTGCTCAATGATTTACAAGTGCCCAATCTGGCCCGCGAGCCCATGTTCTGGGTATCGACGGGCGTGTTGATATACGCAAGTAGCAAAGTGTTTATCTCGTTGTTCAGCAACTACATGCTGGAGCATTACTCGCAGCAATTAAGCCTGTTGGTATGGGCCGTGCACGGCCTGATGACGGTGGTGCTGTACCTGTGTTATCTTCGGGCTCTATGGTTGCGCCCCCAGAAGTAGCCTTTGCCCCCCTGCTGCTGGCCGGCATTGGCCTGATGCTGCTGGTGGCAGGGGGCTTCGTGTGGTTTGTGGTGAGCTATCAGCAGCGTCTGTACCGCCAGAAGTTGGCGCAGCGCGCTGCCGAGGCCAGCCATCAGCAGGCTTTACTGGCCGCCATCATCGAAGCGCAGGAGGCCGAGCGGGCGCGCATCGGCCGCGACCTGCACGACGACGTGGCCTCCTCTGTGGCCATGGCCCAGATGCTGGTGGAGCGCCTGGCCGTGCCGCACCCGGCC
>NZ_BAAGZM010000077.1:0-11805 GCF_054778495.1 Hymenobacter agri | reverse complement strand
GCGGCCCCCAGGGGCTGGCCGCTCAGGGTGAGGGCCTGCCGGGCCAGCGAGCGGGTGGTATTCAGCAGCGCGCCCCACTGCTTGCGGGCTTCCCAGAAACGGTCGTAGCTGGCGTTGTTGTAAAAGCCCAGAAAGATGGCCAGCGTGAAGCCAAATAAGGAGAAGGGCGCCGCGCTCAGCGGCACTTTGTAGGCGGGCAACCCGATGCGGGCAGCCACCACGGCCACGGCCAGCGCCAGTAGCACCGCCAGCCGCGGCAGTATCTGGGGCAGCACCGAACCGTGCCAGGAAAAAAGCAAGCGAAACCAGTTGTCTTTCTCTCGAATAATCATGGCGGGCATACGGCTGGCGCGGCCGCAAAGCTAGCCCCGTCCCCGCCGCCCCCAAGCCCCGCCGCGGCTCCCGAAGCTTAGCGTTTCGCACCATTACGTCCGAACTCCTCAAGCCAGCCCTGCTGCCCCCAGCCGTGCCCGTGCGATACGCGGCAAACGGCACTAACGGCCCAGATAACGCGCCGTGGGCACTACCCGGTAAGCTGGGTCGGCGGCAAAAATGCCTTGCAGCGACCCCACGTGCCGCGCTCCAATTATCAGGAGCTGGCGGCTTTGCTTGGTTTGCAGCTGGGTGGTCACGATGTTGGAGTACACCTTCAAATCGCGGTTGTAAAACACCGAGATAAACTCCGCGCCCACGTATTTCGGATTGATGAACGCGGCGTCGACCATCTCATCCGGTTTAAGCGTACCGTTGATGACGCGGGCCGGCGTGCAATACACCAGCGTGTGCAGCTGCCGCAGGGTGGCCGGCGCGTTGATGGTGCGCAGAAATTGCCCCAGAGTGCCACCGGCCAGCAATTGCTGGCCGAAAGGGTCGGAAAACGTGCGCCAGTCGGCCGTGGCTTGTTCGTACAGCTCGATGTTCTGACCGGCGTTCAGAATACTTTGCGAGGTGCCGCCCGGCGCATTCACGCACTGGATTCGGGCCAGCCCCAGACGCTTGCCCAGCGCGAAGCCCAGCTGGTACACCTCGCTGCGGCCGCCGGGCAGGGTATTAAGGTCGAGCTGGCCCTGTCGGTAGCGCTGGTACAGGCTGTCGAGGCGGCCTTGCTCATCGGGCAGTTCCTCCACCAGAATGCCGTCGGGCTGGTAGCGGGCCAGCCCGTCGAGCACGGCGGCCAGCTCGGCCTGACGCTTGGGCATCAGCACATCCGAATTCGGATTGCCGGCTTTGTAGAGTTGGGCGAGGTGGCTGCATCCCAGCAGTAGGATGTCGGTGGTAGCGGCCGATGATTGGCCAGTGGCTGGTGCTTTGGTGCTAGCGCAGGCAGCCAGCCCGGCCAATAGCGTGAAGCCCGCCGCACAGCAACGGGAGAAGGAGGGAAGCAACTTCATGCAGAAAGGGGAAAGATGTGGCGAAAGAGTGCATACGCTACAGTGTGGCTGCATATTCGCCTTTTCTTGGCAGAAAATATCCCCTCCGCCACCGTCAAGGCCGAAGAAGCCCAAGCTCCAACACCACCCCAGCCGCCCCAGCGGCTGAACGATGCTTCGTGTTTCTTCCTAACGGCGCGTGAGATTCCCCAAAAACAACCCAGCCGCCTCCGGGGCGAAGCGACTCGAGCGGCGTCCAATTGCCGCAGGCCGGTAATCGCAGCTTTTTTTGCCGGGGCTGTAACGGGCGGGCCCCCGAGCCGGTACTCGCGGGGCTGCTGGCGAACCCACAGTGCTCGCTTCATCTAACCCGTTCTGCTTTTGTCATGAAATACCTGGCCCTCTTCTTTTGGCTGTTGCTAACGCTGCCAGGCGCCCGCGCCCAGCAATTTCAGGTCACCTACACGGCGGCTGCCTTCGCGGGACCTTTCACTGGCAACGTTATTCTCTACCTGTCGCAGAAAAACGAGGAGCCGAAAAACCAGCCCGGCTGGCCCTGCTACCGCCTGGCGGTGCGCAACGTGCGGCCCGGCGAGGCCATCACCTTCGATGATGCGGCCCTTTCCTACCCCACGCTGCTTTCGCGCATCGCACGCGGCGCGTACTACGTGCAGGCCGTGTGGGACCGCAACCTCGAAGGCCGCGAAATTGGCCTGAGCACCGGCAACCCCTACAGCCGCGCCCAAAAAATCGTGCTGCAAGGCCCCGCCGAAACCTTCGCGCTGGTGTGCGACCAGGTGGTGGCCGCCCCGGTGTTCGTGGCCAGCACGTTTTGCAAGGAGCTGAAGGTACCCTCGACGCTGCTGACCCGGTTTCAGCACAAGCCGGTGGCGCTGCGGGCAGCCGTTATTCTGCCGGCGGGCTACTTCCGGCAGTCGGCGCGGCGCTACCCGGTGCTGTTCACGGTGGGCGGCTACGGCGGCAGCTACCTGCACTACTCGAAGGCTGTGAGCACCGACACGCTGCCCGCCAACCCGATTGATACCGTGGCCTGCATCCGCGTGTTTCTCGACGGCGACTGCTCGTTGGGCCACAGCGTGTATGCCAACAGCGCCAACAATGGCCCGGTGGGCGAGGCCTTCATCACCGAGCTGCTGCCCGCCCTCGACCGGCAGTACCGCACCAATGGCGCGCGCCTGCTGCGCGGGCACAGCAGCGGCGGCTGGACGGTCGCCTACCTGCTCACGCACTACCCCAGGCTGTTTGCGGGCGGCAACGCCAGCTCGCCCGACCCTGTCGACTTCCACTGCTTTGTGCGCACCAACCTCTACGCCGATGCCCGGCGCGTCCCCTTCGCCGACTCGGTGAGCTACGGCGGCCCGCTGCCCACCGGCTTCGCCTACGACCGTCCCAACATCGGGCACAACCTCGAAGACGTGCTCTGCCGCGGCGAGCAGGACGCGTCGTTCGATGCCGTATTTGGCCCCCGGGGGCCGCAGGGGCAACCCGTGCCGCTGTTCGATGCGGCCACCGGCGTGCTCAACCGCCGGGTGTTTGCGCACTGGAAACGCTACGACCTCACGCAGTACGTGGTGCGCCACTGGGCGCGGCTCCGGCCCGACCTCGCCGGTAAGCTGCGCATCACCGCCGGCACAGAGGACAATTATTCGCTGAACGTGTCGGCCCAACTCATGGAGGCGCAACTGAAAAAGCTGGGGGCCGACATCGCGTTTGCCTATTTCCCGGGCACGCACTTCACCGTGGGCGGCCCCGAATACCGCCGGGCCGAAACCCAGTGGCTCAAGCAAGCTTACCTGCGCTGGCTGGCCCGGCACCCGCAGGCGTAGCGCAGCGCCAAGCATTGTAGCGCGAACGGAACGTTGGCGCTACAACGCCCCCGCCGCCCCAGCGGCTGAACGATGCTTAGCGTTTCTCGCAATGCCGCGCAAGCTACCCCAAAACCAAACCAGCCGCTCCCGGGGCGGCAGCGGCTGGCGAAGCTTAGGTTTCTGCTTACCGGTGCGTCACCAGCAGCGTGCGCGAGAGTTCCAGGTAAGAGTGATGCGCGAACAATTTCGTGAGTTGCGGCAGAAACTGCCGAAAAAGCTCCAATAGCTCATTCGTGCTGATGTTGCCCGTTGACACGAGCAGGAGCTTATAGGGCTGGCCGTGGAGCAGAAAGCGGTTCACGAAGTCGGCGTCTTTGGTGATGACCACCCGCTTCTCCGCCATGGAAAGTTGGGTGATGCTACCGTCCTGCGTCTGGTTGGCCGCTGGCAGGTCGAGGGTGTGCAGGCAGTCGCAGCCGATATGAAAGGCCAGAAAATCGGCCAACCGCTTCGGCAGCTGCGCATCGACCAGAAACCGCAGCGGCTCGGCGGTGCTCACGAGGCCAGCCGGAAGATGGACCGCACTTGCAGCATATCGGCCGCGTAAGCCTGGCAGGCGCGTAGGTCTTCGGCCTCCAAATCGGGGTAGTCGGCCAGGATTTCGGCTTCGCTCATGCCGGAGGCCAGGTATTCGAGCACGTTCTGCACGGGGTAGCGCAGGCCGCGCACCGTGGGCTGCCCGTGGCAGATGTTCGGGTCGAGGGTGATGCGCGGGTGCGCCGCTGAAGCAACAGTTTCCATGTGGCTAAGATACGAAATTGCGGGGCGGCCCCACTGGACCCACCCCAGCCGCCCCCGGCGCCCCAGCGGCTGAGCGATGCTTCGTGTTTCTCGCCATGCCGCGCGGCTACCCCAAAACCAAACCAGCCGCTCCCGGGGCGGAAGCGGCTGGAAGAAGCTTGGAGTTACTATCTTTGAAGAGTTACTGGATTTGACCACCTAGATGGTACCCAGATGCCAAACCCAAGAACAGCAAATCCCCCTCCTCTGCACCCAAATTTTCAACGACAACCAAGAGCAGGTTTGCTAGACTTCTAGTGCTCCTGCTCGTTAACGCGAGCCTTCGCTTGACAAACTTGAACTTGACAATAAATGCAGACATTAATTTAAAAAAGGAGGTCCAAATGACACAAACAACTAACATTACCCACAGTAATGCAGAGGAGTTCAATCAGGGAATTGCCAACAAGGACACGGTGTCTGTGGTGGCTTAAGCCTCTTTAGGCTACATAAAAAAGGACGGCGTAACTGCCGTCCTTTTTGCTTTTGTGCAAGCCAATGTGCTTTGGTTGCAAGGGAAAAGTTATGCACATAGAACCCTGGCTTAGCTATAAACGTTATATTTGTGACGTGACTCACCTTGGCCCTGTGGCCTTGGCAGGGCCACAAAAAGTCCCCGGTTTTTCAACCGGGGCATTTTTTTATCCCCTCACGATGCCTTGAGGGTCCTTTGGTGAGGCTTCTTTCAGTAACAAAGGAGCCAGCGTATCGAACAGATACTGCAATCCGAACTTCTTCAAACTACCTTTTGGGTATTCCTTCCGATATAGTGAATGCGCTATTGCATCCACAACTTGGATAACGAATGAATGCTTCGATTGCCGAAAGAATATGTCTTCGACAATATTGGAAACGACTGGATTGTAATAGCCCGAAAACTTTGACGGCACCGGGTTATATACCCTCATCTTTCTTAACAATCTCCGCAAAATAGGTTCATCAGAGTCATCACTGACTATTATTCCTTTCGCATTACCCTTTTTCAAAAAGGTATCATACCGTTGAATCAGGCGCTTCCAGGCTAGTTCTTGATAGGACTGCTGATTCCCTAAGCTTTGCTTATCCAAGCATATGCTGATGATTTTGCTTTCTGGAAATATGGTCGGGATTTCGCTTACAAAGGTTTTTAGGATGGAAATTCGCGTTGACTTAGAGATTGTTCTGTAAGCTTCATTCTTGTTAATCCTAATGAGTTCGCTACTGTGAATTTCTTCACGCTCTGGCAAACCCATCGTTTTACTAAAATGCTTTCGAAGCTTGACCAGTCGTTGCAATGAAGTATTCCATTCATTGATTGGCACAATTAACCCGATTAGGATGAAATGCTGTGAGTTCTGGCCCGTAAAAACGCCAGGGTCACCGCTTTCATCCACATACATGAGGTACATAGATTAGGATACGTTGTAAAAAGGCCACCTTGGTTTAAGGTGGCCTTTTCCATTTAATCTATGACCCACACGCCTCGCAGGCGTCCGGATTATCCAGGGAGCAGGCCATGTCGGACTGGTTTTGCTCCACCAGGGCCAGGGGCTCCAGGGTTTCGGCGGCTTGCTTTTCCACCGTGAACTTGATGGCGTCGGCGGCGGCTTTGGTGCGCAGGTAGTACATGCCCGTTTTCAGGCCGCGCTTCCAGGCGTGGAAGTGCATGCTGGTGAGCTTGCCGAAGTTCACGTTTTGCACGTGCAGGTTCAGGCTCTGGCTCTGGCAGATGTAGGCTCCGCGGTCGGCGGCCTGGTCGATGATGCGGCGCTGCGAAATCTCCCACACCGTCTTGTACAGGTCCTTGATGTGCTGCGGAATGCGGGCAATGCCTTGCACCGAGCCGTTGGCCGCGATGATTTCCTGCTTCATGGCGTCGTTCCACAGGCCCAGGGCCACCAGGTCCTTCAGCAGGTGCTTGTTCACCACCATAAACTCGCCGCTGAGCACGCGGCGCACGTAAATGTTGCTCGTATAGGGCTCAAACGACTCGTTGTTGCCCAGAATCTGGGCGGTGCTGGCCGTGGGCATGGGCGCCACCAGCAGCGAGTTGCGGGCGCCGTGCTTCACCACCTCGGCGCGCAGGCTTTCCCAGTCCCAGCGGCCCGAGTCGGGCGTCACGCCCCAGAGGTCGAACTGGAACTTGCCCTCGCTCAGGGGCGAGCCGGGGAAGGTTTCGTAGTGCCCGTCCTTGATGGCGAGGTCCTTCGAGGCCGTCATGGCCGCGAAGTAGATGGTTTCGAAAATGTCCTTGTTCAGGCCCGAGGCTTCGTCGCTCTCGAAGGGCATGCGCAGGGCAATGAACGTGTCGGCCAGGCCCTGCACGCCCAGCCCGATGGGCCGGTGGCGGAAGTTCGACTTCTGCGTTTCGGGCACCGGGTAGTAGTTCACGTCAATCACCTTGTTCAGGTTCAGGGTGGCCTGGTAGGTCACCTCGTACAGCTTCTGGTGGTCGAAGGTGGTGTTGCCGGCTGCGTCGGTCACGAGGTAGCGGGGCAGCGCCAGCGAAGCCAGGTTGCACACGGCAATCTCGTCGGCGTCGGTGTACTCAATAATCTCGGTGCACAGGTTCGAACTCTTAATCGTGCCCAGGTTCTGCTGGTTCGATTTGCCGTTGGCCGCGTCCTTGAACAGCATGTAGGGCGTGCCCGTCTCCGTCTGGCTTTCCAGAATGGCAAACCACAGCTCCTGCGCCTTGATGGTGCGGCGGCCGCGGCCCTCGCGCTCGTACTTGGCGTAGAGGCGCTCAAACTCCGGGCCCCAGGTCGTGTCCAGGCCGGGGCACTCGTGGGGGCACATCAGCGTCCAGTCGCCGTTCTGCTCCACGCGCTTCATGAACAAATCAGGCGTCCAGAGGGCGTAAAACAGGTCGCGGGCGCGCATTTCCTCCTTGCCGTGGTTCTTCTTCAGGTCCAGGAATTCGAAAATGTCGGCGTGCCAGGGCTCCAGGTAAATGGCGAAGGCACCCTTGCGCTTCCCGCCGCCTTGGTCCACGTAGCGGGCCGTGTCGTTGAACACCTTCAGCATGGGCACCAGCCCGTTCGAATTGCCATTGGTCCCCTTGATGTAGGAACCCGTGGCCCGCACATTGCTCACCGACAGCCCAATGCCACCGGCGCTCTGCGAAATCAGCGCGCAGTTCTTCAGCGTGTCATAAATGCCGTCGATGGAGTCGTCCTTCATCGTCAGCAGGAAGCAGCTGCTCATCTGCGGCTTCGGCGTGCCCGCGTTGAAGAGCGTGGGCGTAGCGTGCGTGAACCACCGCTCGCTCAGCAGGTTGTAGGTTTTGATAACCGACTCGATGTCGTCCTTGTGGATGCCCACCGACACGCGCATCAGCATGTGCTGAGGCCGCTCCACCACCTTGCCTTCCAGGCGCAGCAGGTACGAGCGCTCCAGCGTCTTAAAGCCGAAGAAGTCGTAGTTGTAGTCCCGGTCGTAGATGATGGCCGAGTCCAGGGTGTGGGCATTCTTATGAATCACCTCCCACACGTCGGTGGCCAGCAGCGAGGCGTTATCGCCATTCTTGGGGTCCTCGTAGGTGTACAGCCGCTTCATCGTCGACGAGAAGGACTTGCTGGTCACCTTGTGCAGGTTGCTCACCGCGATGCGGGCCGCCAGGATGGCGTAGTCGGGGTGGCGGGTGGTGAGGGAGGCAGCAGTTTCGGCGGCCAGGTTGTCGAGCTCAATGGTACTCACGCCATCGTAGATGCCGTCAATCACCTTTTTGGCCACCTCGATGGGCGAGACGTAATCCTGGTTCAACCCGTAGCAGAGCTTCTCAATACGGGCAGTCACTTTGTCGAACTTGACGGATTCGCGGCGCCCGTCGCGTTTAATTACTAGCATACCAGTGGTGTTTGGTTGAAGGTTTTTGCTTATATACAGGAATAGCCGACGCGGCTCGAAGCCGGCAGCAAGTCGTTGATACAGTTATGGAAAGGGTAGCCGGGCCGGCGGCAGGTGGTAGAGTTGGCGCGGTATTGAATCCCGGAAATTACCTCCCTTGTTTTCCAAGGGCAAGAAAAAGTTCCGGAAGTTTTCCACACACCCCGAACGCACGCCGCCCGGCCACTTTTTCAAGCAGCCGGGCGGCAAGATGAATAATAGTAGCTCCGCTATGTAGCTCGTTTTAGCGGCTGGCCGTGCCCACCGGGTTAGCCTGCCCGGGCTGGCAGCTCAGTATCACGCTCACGTCGATGCTCTTGGCGATGTTGTTGCGCACCAGCGCCGGAATCTTAATCTTATAGTCGGCCGGGGCCACGTTGAACTTGGCCGTTACCACCAGTTCATCGCCGCGCAGCTGCAGCGTGCCCGGCACCCGCACCTTGCGTTTCACGTTGTGAATGGTGAGCACGCCCTGCACGTACACCGGCTGCGGCCCGGCGCGCAGCTGCCCCTCCGTCGGCATCGTCACCAGCTTGCCGGTGAAGCGCGCCCGCGGGTACTTCTCGCTCTCGGCGTAGTTCTCGTTGAAGTGCTCCTGCATCAGCGAGTTCTTGAACTGAAAATCCTTCATCAGCATCGAAAACGCCAGCTGCCCGCTGGTCAAATCGAAAATGGCCGCCACCCGCGAATTTAGCGCCTCAATGTCTTCCAGTGGGGCCGAGGAGAAGAAGGTGGTCTGGCCGCTGGCTGTGGTGTAGCGCTGCTGCATGGCCCCCGTGGGCGGCGCCACGGCCGAGACGGGCGGTGCGGTAGCGGTTGGCGTTTGAGCATAGGCAGCCGGAGCCACTGCGCTCAGCAGTAGCAGTAACAGGTATTTCATGAATAGCTGGATTGATGGAAAGTGGACAATAAAGAGCGCCTGGCCGCGCCGCCAAGCTGCTTCCAACTCGGCCCGGCAACCGGTGGGGTTGCCTGCCTTCCCAAAAATCATTGCCCGGCCGCGCCACGCTGTGGCCGCGCCTACTGCCGCTGTATCTGCTGAATTCTCATGCGGGTGCCGCCGCAGCAGGCGCACATGCGCAAGTCTTCATACAGCGAGTAGCTCAGGCACACCTTCAGGCCCTCCTGCTGAAAATCGGTAGGCAGGGCGTCGGGCGAGTAGGTTGCCCCCCCGTCGAGGCGAATGACATAACCGTTCTGCTCGCACAGGTTACGGCCATGCACCACTGTGGCGCTGAGCAAGCCCGCCGCACAGGGCGCGGGTGTAGTTTTCCGGCAGGTCGTCAGGCCTGCTAGTAGCATAACCGATAAGGGAATCAATCGACGTAAAAGCATAAGCCGGGCGCAGTTAGGGGTACAAATCCCTGACCGCGCCCGGCTCGCTTTCGTTGCACGAAAATTCGATACGGCTTAGAAATCTTCGTCGAGCGAGAACACGTTGTCGTTGCGCTCGCTCATCACGCCAGCTTTCTGGTACTCGGCCACGCGCTTCTCGAAGAAGTTGGTTTTGCCCTGCACCGAAATCATTTCCATGAAATCGAAGGGGTTGGTGGCGTTGTAAATCTTGCCGCAGCCCAGCGACACCAGCAGGCGGTCGGCCACAAACTCGATGTACTGCGACATCGACTTGGCGTTCATGCCAATGAGGCTCACCGGCAGGGCGTCGGTCACGAACTCCTGCTCAATCGTCACCGCGTCGCGGATGATGCTCTGCACCCGGGCCGGGTCGAGCTTGTGCTGCAGGTAGCTGTAGAGCAGGCAGGCGAAGTCGCAGTGCAGGCCTTCATCGCGCGAAATCAGCTCGTTCGAGAACGTGAGGCCGGGCATCAGGCCGCGCTTCTTCAGCCAGAAAATGCTGCAGAACGAGCCCGAGAAGAAGATGCCTTCCACCGCCGCGAAGGCAATCAGGCGCTCGGCAAAGTTCTCCGAGTTAATCCACTTCAGGGCCCACTCGCCCTTCTTCTGCACGGCGGGCACCGTTTCGAGGGCATTGAAGAGGTAATCCTTCTCCTTGGGGTCTTTGATGTATGTATCAATCAGCAGCGAATACGTCTCGCTGTGAATGTTTTCCATCATAATCTGGAAGCCGTAGAAGCAGCGGGCCTCGGGCATCTGCACTTCCTGCATGAAGTTCACGGCCAGGTTCTCATTCACGATGCCATCGGAGGCGGCGAAGAAGGCCAGCACGTGCTTGATGAAGTGCCGCTCGTTATCGTTCAGTCCGTTCCAGTCTTTCTGGTCCTGGCTCAGGTCGATTTCTTCGGCCGTCCAGAACGAGGCCTGCGACTTCTTGTAGTATTGCCACACCTCATCGTTCTGGATGGGGAAGAGCACGAAGCGGTTGGGGTTTTCGGCGAGGAGCGGTTCCATAGGCGGCAAGGAGGTTGATGACGGTTTTCGGCGGGAAAGGTGACCGGCAAACCTCTACCAATTGGCAGATGTTTGGCCCGGCCACGAGAAAAACGACTGGCGTTTCAACTTCAAATATAGCCCCGCCCCCCAGGCCGACTGCCACCAACATTAGCTTTTTTGTTCAATATTTTTTAGCTAAGTTCGGATTTTTACGCCGTCCAAATAGCTACTTTTGTCCCCGGAGTTGTCCCAAAAACCGAGCTCAAAATCAGAGGATTTACGCCACTTATCCACATTTGCCTTGTGGATAAACGCACTTGTCCCCAAATGGCCTGCTTTCGACCCTGTTTTTACCGGTTTTCTTAATCTTGTCTTAATCTGGCCGCAGCGGGCTGCCGGGGCATAATTGCACGAAAGCGACGGGCAGGCAATGACGATTAAGAACTTAGGGTTTGGATTTCCCAAATCAAAGCCGTACTTTTGCCTTCCCATTTCAGAAAAACCCGCGAAAGCTGATGTACGCAATTGTTAACATAGCTGGCCAGCAGACCAAGGTTGAGGCCAACAAATTCGTTTACGCTCACAAACTGGCCGGCAATGTTGGCGACACCGTGCAGCTGGGCAACGCCCTGCTGACCGATGACAACGGCACCATCACCGTAGGTGCTCCCGAGTTGAAAGTAGCCGTAACCGGTACCATCATCGCCCACGTAAAAGGCGACAAAGTTCTGGTCTTCAAGAAAAAGCGCCGCAAGGGCTACCAGAAAATGAACGGCCACCGTCAGTCGTTCACCAAAGTAATGATTAACAGCATCGGCTAGTTTTTTTGAGCCGCAAGCTTTCAGCCACAAGCTACAAGCATCGGTTGTGCTCAGATAAAATTATCCTGCTATCCTATTAACCCACAAAAGCTTACAGCTTGTCGCTGAAGGCTTGAAGCTAACAATACCATGGCTCACAAGAAAGGTGTCGGCTCGTCCAACAACGGCCGCGAATCGCATTCGAAACGTCTCGGCGTAAAAATCTTCGGCGGCCAGGCTCTGGTGGCTGGCAACATCATCGTGCGTCAGCGCGGCACCAAGCACCACCCCGGCGCTAACGTGGGCATGGGCAAGGACCACACCCTGTTCGCCCTCGTTGATGGTGAAGTGCAGTTCCGCAAAGGCCGCAAAGACCGTTCTATCGTGACGGTTATGCCCCGCGAAGTAGTTTCGATGCCGGCTTAATTGCCCATCGATTAGGAAGTGAAAAGGGCTGCCCCGCACGGGCAGCCCTTTTCGCGTTCGGGCCGGCTCAGCGATGTGGGCTTCGGCCGGTGTTGCTGAAATATACCCGCAGGTTTACCTGAGATGCCATTTCCCATGGCCGGCTCATGGTGGCGTCGAGGGCGTAGGGCTGCGGGGCTTCGAGGCCCACGCCCGCGCTGAGGTCGTAGAGCAAGTGGCGGCCGGGGCCGCGGTGCTGCGTGCCCACCAATACGAATATGCTGGGGGTGAGGCGGGTGAGGCTGCTGGCGCCCCGCTTGCGGCTGCGGCCCCCGCGTAGCC
>NZ_BAAGZM010000076.1:0-11815 GCF_054778495.1 Hymenobacter agri | reverse complement strand
GGCCGCCGGGGCGAATGGCCTCGCGGGCGGTGCCCACGAGCACGCCATACATGGTCACGGGCTGGCCGGCGCTCAGGCCCAGCGGGGCGAGCTTGTGCTTGGCCGGAATGGCTTCGGCGGTGGTCACGAACCCGTTTTCCCAGGGCACTTCGGTGCCGATGGGCAGGTCCAGCAGAGCCACGAGCACGTTGTCGGCGGGGTGAATGCGGGCTACTTGGTGTTTCACGGGGATAGGTAGGTTAGTAGTGAATCGTTGCAGTCATCTGTCATCCTGAGCGGAGCGAAGGACCTTATCACGTTCGCGCCAATTTAGAGTTACTGCAAGCTGTTCATTGGTGGTAGGGTCCTTCGCTTCGCTCAGGATGACAGACGATTTTCAACCGCCCACCGCCACCGGCTTGCGGGCGAAAAACGCGGCCAGCGTGGCCGGCGAGCCTTCGCCCAGCAGCTGCTGGAGGTAGTGCGTGACGCTGGCTGCGAAACCGGGCAGGCGCGAAAGGTCGTGGCCCCAGAGGGCGGCGTTGTGCAGAGCGGCGGGCACCAGCTCGGCAGGCGAGTGATGGGCCCAAAGGTTGGCGAAGTAGGGGGCGCGGTCATCTTGGATTTCGTAGGGGTGGCCGTTGGCCTCGCCCTGCCCGTCCGCGTTGCGCATGAAGCGTAGGTAGGCCGCGAAGCCCAGCGCCACGTAGTGCGGCACGGCCTGGTGCTGCTGGTAGTAGTGCAGCAGCGTAGGTACGTTGCGCATGGCCATTTTAGCGCTGCCCTGCATAGCAATGGCCAGCCAGCGGTGCTCCAGGTAGGGGTTGCGGAAACGGTCGAGCACCTGCATGCCGAAACGCTGGCCTATTTTCTCATCCACCGAAACCGGAATGCCGGGCAGCAAATCGGCCAGCATCAGGTTGTGGATGAAGCGGGCCAGGTGCTCATTCTCCAGCGACTCGCGCACCGTAGTGCAGCCCATGAGGTGGGCCAGCGCATAGCTGAGCGTGTGCGTGCCATTGAGCAGCCGCAGCTTGAGCTCGCGGAACAAGGTGATGTCGGGCCGGATGACGACGCCCGACGCGGCGGTATGGAACGACAGCACCTCGCGCACGTGCTCGCCGCCCTCGATGGCCCACAGCGCGTAAGCTTCGGTCATGGTCAGCAGCTCGTCGCGGTAGCCCAGCTCGGCCTGCAGGGCGGCGTAGGCGGCGGGCTCGGGGCGGCCGGGCACGATGCGGTCGACGAGCGTATTGCAGAAGTGGTTGGCGGTTTCGAGCCAGTCGATGAACTCGGGACCCAGCGCGTTGCGGTGGGCCAGCTCCAGCACGATGCCTTCGAGCTTGCGGCCGTTGTCGGGAATCAATTCGGTGGGCACAATCACGAGGCCCTTACTCGTATCGCCATCAAATGCCTGGAAGCGGGCGTGCAGCACCGCCAGCAGCTTACCGGGGAAGGAGGTCGGCGGCATTAGCCGAATGTCTTCAGTCACGAGCTGAATGCCAACTTCGGTGGTGTTCGAAATCACCACCTGCAACTCGGGGCTGGCGGCTACCTGCAGCACCTCGGCCCACTGGCTTTTGGCCGAGAGCACGCGGCTAATGCTGGCGCACACCACATTTTCCTCTACCGGCCGGCCTTCTTCCACGCCGCGCACGCATACGGTGTACAGGTTGTTCTGGCGCTCAAAGGCAGTGGCGTCGCCGCCATCAGTGCTTTTCACCACCACAATGCGGCCGTTGAAAACGCCCTGACGGTTGGCCTGGTCAATCTGAAAATCGGGCAGGCCGCGCAACAGCACGCCGGTACCGAACTGCAGCACCTTTTCGGGCAGTTCGAACAGCGCGGGCGCGGGCCAGGCTACGGGGCCGGCGGGCGCGCGCAGGGCCAAAGATTTAGTTAGCGAGTCCATTGAAGCTGGAACTGAATAGGCGGTTATAAGGCGAGGCGAAACGCGGCTACTTGCGGGCGGCGCTCAGGCGTTTCTGCCAAGCGGGAAAATCTTTGGTGAGGAGCTTTTCGGGCCAGGTACCGGCGTAGAGGTAGCCGGCGCGGCGCTCCACTTCAATGTCGGCCAGCTGGTAATGCACCTGGCTGTCGCGGCCCACGAAAATGGGTTTGTCAGTATTCAGCTCGTAGAAGCGGGCCCACACGGTGGCGCCGGGCTGGGGTACCAGCTGGCGGTCGAGCACCTTGTGGGTTTGCGGGTCGGTTACTTCGCGCACGGTGGTATCGGTCAGCTTCACTTTCTGAAACCAGTCGATGGCGCACTCAATGGCCTGCTTTTCGGCGGCGCTGGGCTGCTCGATGCCCATGAGAAAGCGCACGATGTCCACCGACTCGTCGCCGCTCAGCGAGGCCAGTTCGAAGGCGCGGGCCTTGGCCGGCTGCAGGGTTTTCTCATCGTACTGCGCGCACCAGGCCGTGGGGTGGCCGCCGCGCACGTATTGCGTTTTCAGCATGCACTGCACGCCGCGGGCCACCGCCGCCTGGGCCTGCGGGGCCAGCGCGGCATCGAGGCCCACGTAGGGGGCTTTCTGCCGGGCCACGTCGCGGAGCACCTCCAGCGCGTGCACCATGGCGTTGTCGTTGTAGGTAATCTGGTGGCGGTAGTTGCTGAAATCGGGGTAGTACTGCGGGAAGCCGCCGTTGGCGTACTGCATTTTTAGCAGGTAGCGAATGCCGGCTTCGGCGCCCTGGCGGTAAGCGGCATTGTTGGTGGCCTGGTAGGCTTTGGCCAAGTAGGCGATTTCGCGGGTGGTGGCATTGTTGTCGATGGTCGCATCCTGGCGCCCTCTGTCGGCCAGCGTGGCGGCGCGCTCAGCAGCGCTCAGCGGGTGCTTGTAGTCGACCTTCTTGTTGCCCACGGCCTTGGGCCAGCCGCCGATGCTGCGCTGAAACACGAGCATCTTCTCGGCCGTGCTGTCGGTGAGGGGCGCGGCCTGGAGAACCCGGCTGGTAGCCGGGCTCCCCGTGCCACGCTCCGGCGCTGCCGGCGGCCGGGCGGGGCTAAGTCCCACCTCGCTTAGGCCCGGGGCCAGCAACAAGAGCAACAAAGGCAGTTTCATGGTAACAGATTGAATTTGAAAAATCGAACGTCATGCCGAGCGCAGCCGAGGCATCTCGCTTGAATCGTTGCACGATTGGATTAGTAGTAGCACGCGAGATGCCTCGGCTGCGCTCAGCATGACGTTCTCATCTCCGCCCGACTATGGCTGATTAGTACCCCGAGTTCTGCTTCAGGGCCGGGTCGGTGTCCAGGGTGGTTTGCGGGATGGGCAGCAGCTCCTTGCCCAAGCCGGGCAGGTACTCGGCGGCCATGCCGGTGCCGGCGCTTATCACCGTGGAGGTGCCCAGCGTGACGCTGGTGCCGTTGGGCTGCAGATTGGCTACGTAGGTGGCGTCGATGCCCTGGCGCCAGTTCACGCGGGTGGTGCCGCTGGGCGTGGTGGCGGGTGAAGGCCGGTAGAACGAGCGGGCCCACTGAATCTGGCCATTCACCACCTTATAAAACATGTACTGCGGCACGTTCTGGTAGGGCGCGGCATTGGTGCGCAGCAGGTTCAGGTTGGCCTTGGTCTGGGTGAGTTTCGCTTCGAGCAGGTTCCAGCGCAGCAGGTCGTACTTGCGAATGCCCTCCGAGCCGAATTCCAGCAGCCGCTCGTTCACGATGGCGTTGAACATGTCGGCTTTGGTGCCGGTGTTCAGTCCCAGGGCGGCGCGGGTGGCGTTGCCGCCGAAGCCCCGGGTGCGCACTTCCTTCAGGGCATTCACGGCGGCGGCGGTGGGGCCGTTCAGCTCGTTGTCGGCCTCGGCAAACATCAGCAGCACGTCGGCGAAGCGGATGATGGGCCAGTTGTAGCCCAGGTAGTTGTTGGTGCCGGGCAGTGGCGGGTTGTGCCAGTCGCGGCGGAACTTGCCATCGTACAGCGTGTTCAGCGCCACGGCGGCCTGGTTGTTGTTCGAGGGAATCTGGTAGGGCGCGATGGTGATGTCGCGGCGCACGTCGGTCGAGTCGAAGGCGTAGAAGTAGGTCGGCACCACCGTCACGGCGCCTTGCGTCGAGCCGTACACCGTCGAGGCGCTCAGGCGCGGGCCGTTATAGTAGCCCAGCTTCGAGTCGCCGGTAGCCGTCGAGCCGGCCATGCCCACTTCAAACAGGATTTCGTTGGCCGCGTCGCGGCGCTGCTCGTTCACGCCGCGCCACAGGTCCGAAAAGCTGGGGTTCAGCGTGTGCTCGCTGCGGCGGGCCATGATGTCGGCGCACTCCTGCCGGGCAATAGCGTAGTAGTCGAGGTAGTCGGCGGGGCGCACCATCGTGCGGTCTTTCAGCGAGTAGCCGCCGCCGAGCCGGGGCAGGCGGGCGCGCAGGGCCATCACCGCTCCCTTGGTGATGCGCTCGCTGGCCAGGCCGGCCTGCGAGCGCCAGGGCACCAGCTTCTCAGCCACCAGCAGGTCGGCAATCAGCTTGGTCAGGGTCTGGTTGCGGTCGGCGTTGGGCAGGGCGAAATTCTGGTCGGGCGCGGTGGGCGTGAACTGGGCCGGCACGTCGCCCCAGTTCCGAATCAACTCGAAGTAATACTGTGCCCGCAAAGTCAGCGCCTCGCCGTAGAGCCGGTGCAGGGCGGCCGTGTCGGCGCTGCTGCCGCTGGTGTAGAGGGGCGCCGCCGGAATGTTGGCAATGCAGATGTTGGCCCGCTCCACGCCCTGGTACAGGTTGTTCCAGGGGTTGATGATTTCGGTGTTGCTGGGAAAAGCTTTGTAGCGGGCAATGCCGCGGCGCCCCGTATCGAAGGTGCCCGACGAGCCGATGAGCTCATCGGTGTCGTAGGGGTAGTACATGCTTAGGCGGGTGCCGTAGGTGTTGTCGCCCGAGAGCGGGTCGTAGGCCCCGAGTACGGCGCTGGTGGCCCCGCTCACGGTGCTGAACGAAGCTTCGGTCGAGCTGAACGTGAGGGGTTCCACGTCGAGGTAGTCTTTGCACGAGGCCAGCAGCCCGGCCCCGGCGGCCAGCCCCAGCACGGTGGCGGCGGCGCGATAACGGGAAGTGAAGAAAAACGCTTTCATGACAAGAAGAAGGCTAAACGCGGGTGGGAATAGAGAAAGGCAGCCGCCGGCTTACAGGCCCAGGTTGATGCCGAACAGGAAGGCCCGGCTGCGCGGGTAGGCGGCGTAGTCGACGCCCGGCGTGAGCGGCGTGCCGCGGCGGGTATTCACCTCCGGGTCGTAGCCCGAGTATTTGGTGAAGGTGTAGAGGTTGTTCAGCGTCACGTAGAAGCGCAGCTGCGTGGCCTTCACCCGGCTCACCACCGATTTGGGCAGCGAGTAGCCCAGCGTCAGGTTGTTGACGCGCAGGAACGAGCCGTTTTCCACGGCGTAGGAGCTCAGGAAGTAGTTGCCGCGCACGGGGCTCCAGATGCTGGCGTTGGCGTTCACGCGCTCAAACGTGGCCTGGTCGGTAATCAGCGCGCCCTTCTCGTCGATGTAGCGGAAGCGGTTGGTCATCTCGCTCAGCAGGTTGGCGTAGGAGGTGTTGGCCGTGCTGGTCGTGAACTCAATCTTGTTGGCGTTGTAGATGTCGTTGCCCAGCACGAAGTTCAGAAACACGCTGGCGTCGAAGCCTTTGTAGGTGAACTGCTGGTTGAGGCCGCCCACCACCTTGGGGTTGGCGTTGCCAATCACCGTCTTATCATTCTCCGTGATGTTGAGCGCGCCGTTGGCGTCGCGCACGCCATCCACGTCCTTCAGCTTGATGGTGCCGATGGATACCGGCGAACCCGTGATGGCGGCGGCGTTGGGCACGTCCTTCTTCAGGATGCCGGTGCGGGTGGCATAGTTATAGGTTTCGAAGTCGGCGGCCGTGTAGTAGCCGTCGGCGATGTAGCCGTACATCTGACCCACCGGCGAGCCCACGCGGGCCACATAGTCGGGGCCCGACAGGGCAGTGCCGGCCCAGCCCGACTGAATGCTGCCGATTTCGGACAGGCCGCCGAGCGACTCAATCCGGCCGCGGTTGAAGGCCGCATTGGCCGTGGCCGACCACGTGAAGTCCGGCGTTTGAATAATGGTGCTGCTCAGCTGCAGCTCCAGGCCGCGGTTCGAGGTCGAGCCCACGTTGCGGTACTGCGTGGTGTAGCCCAGAAAAGCCGGGATGGGCACGTTCACCAGCAGGTCGTTGGTGTTGTTGTAGTAGGCGTCGGCCGTCAGCGTCACGCGGTTGTTGAACAAGCCCAGGTCGAGGCCCAGGTTGCGGGTCGTGGTCACTTCCCACTTCAGGTTGGGGTTGGCCAAGTTGGTGGCGGCCGTGGCGGGCGTGGTGATGTGGTTCAGCGCGTAGTTCACGTTGCCGGGCTGAAACAGCTGCTTGGTGAGGAAGTCGGGAATGCGGTTGTTGCCGGCCTGCCCGTAGCTCAAGCGTAGCTTCAGGTCGCTCACCTTGTTGGCGAGGGGCTCGAAGAAATTCTCGCGCGAGATGCGCCAGGCCGCCGAGGCGCCGGGGAAAATCTGCGAGCGGTTGCCGGGCTCGAACTTCGACGAGCCGTCGGCCCGCGCCGTCAGGGTCAGCAGGTACTTGTCGTCGTAGGAGTAGTTGATTCGGCCGAAGCCCGAGAGCAGGCGGTAGTCGACCGGCACGCTGGTTTGCGGCAGCACCGGCTGGGACACCGTGCCTACCGGCAGCACGGCCTGGTTCAGGTTGGCCAGGGCGCGCTCGGCGGTGATGTCGGAGGGCAGGAAGTTCACCTGTACAAACTGCTGGGTGGTGCGCTGCTGGTAGGTTTCCTCGCCCAGCAACACGTTCAGGGTGTGCTTGTCGCGCGCCCAGGTGTAGTCGAGCACGTTCGAGTTGTTGATGGTCGTCGTCACGCCGTTGGTGATGCTGGCAAACGGCAGGTTCTGGTAGCCACCGGCCGCCTGCCGAATGGTGGGCGAGTACAGGCCGTTGAAGGTGTTCAGGTCGCCGTAGGTAAAATCGACGCCGGCGGTCGAGCGGAAAATCAGGGTCTTGGTAATGTTGAAGGCCGCCGTACCGCCCAGGTTGAAAGTGCGGCGCTTGTCGGCCCGGTACTCGTTATTAATGGCCAGCACCGGGTTCACCAAGCTGGAGTTGGTGAAGAAGTCCGGGTCGAAGTTGGCGGTGGGGTCGGCCCCGGCCGCGTTGGGCAGGTTAAAGGGGATGTACTGCACGGCGTTGCGCAGGCGCGAAGTCACGGCCGAGCCGGTGTTCACCGTCTGGCCAGTATTGCTGGTGCCCAAGGCGGCGCCGGTGCCGGCCCCGTAGTTCACCTGGTCGTTGAAGCGCACATTCACGCCCAGGCGCAGGCGGTCGCTGGCCTTGGTGTCGAGGCGGAAGTTCACCAGCTTGCGCAGGTAGCTCGAACCCAGCTGAATACCATCTTCCTTGTTGCTGGTCAGGCTCAGCGCGTAAGTCGTCGACTTGCTCCCGCCGCTCACCGACACGTTGTGCGTTTGCTGAAACGCGCGGCGGCCAAACACCTGCTGCTGCCAGTCCTGGTAGGGCGCGGTGCGCAGGCGGTTCAGCGTATCACCCGTAAAATTCAGGCTGCCGAATACTTTCTTAAATGTGTCGGTGCTGCCGGTCACGCTCGAACCCGAACCCGACAGCTGCGCCCGCTCATACTCCCAATCCAGGTAGTCGGCCGGGCCCATCACGTTCAGCTTCTTGCTGATTTCGCGGAAGCCGGCAAAGCCGTTATAATTCACGGCCGTGCGGCCTTCGCGCCCGCTTTTGGTGGTGATAATCACAACGCCGTTGGCGCCGCGCGCGCCGTAAATGGCCGTGGCCGAGGCATCCTTCAGCACGTCAACCGAGGCAATGTCCTGCGGGGCAATCACGCCCAGGGCATTCTCTACCTGCACGCCGTCCACCACGTACAGCGGCGAGTTGTCCTGCGTAATCGAGCCGCCACCGCGCACCCGCACCTGCACGCTGGTGTTGCCCGGCGTGCCTTCCGACGACGTGAGCTGCACGCCCGCCAGGCGGCCGGTCAGGGCCTCGGCGGCCGAGTTCACCGGAATATCCTTCAGCTGCTTCGCCCCTACCGACGACACCGAGCCCGTCACGTCGCGGCGCTCCACGGTCTGGTAGCCAATCACCACCACGTCGTCGAGCTGCTTGTTATCGGTGGCCAGTGTCACGTTGATGGTCGTTTTGTCGCCCACTTTCACGGCCTGCGAGGCGTAGCCCACAAAGCTGAAGCGCAGCGTGGGGTTGCTCACCGTGGCCGGCAGCGTCAGGTTAAAGTCGCCGTTGGCGCCGGTCGAAGCGCCCACGGTGGTGCCTTCCACGAGCACCGTTACGCCGGGCAGGGCCTCGCCCGTGTCCGATTTCACGATGCCCTGAACCTGACGGCTTTGCGCCGCCACCAGCCCAATGCTCCCCAGGAGCAGCAGCCAGAGCAGGAGAAAATGTTTTTTCATGGGGTTAAAAGGAGTGTTGGGTGGGAGTTTAAAAAAGCTTAGCGCAGGGCCTCCAGGGGCACCGCATCCATGTCGGTGTATTCGCGATTCTCGCCGGCCATGCCCCAGATGAAGGCGTAGGCCGCCGAGCCGCAGCCGGTGTGGATGGACCACGGCGGCGAGAGAATCGCCTGCTCGTTGCTCACCCACAGCGGGCGGGTTTCGGTGGGCTCGCCCAGCAGGTGCAGCACCCGCTGCCCGGCCGGCAGGTTGAAGTACAGGTAGGCCTCCATGCGGCGGTCGTGCACGTGGCTGGGCATGGTGTTCCACACGCTTCCGGGCTTAAGCTGGGTGAGGCCCATCACAAGCTGGCAGCTGGCAATGCCTTCGGTGAAGATGTACTTGTAGATGGTGCGCTGATTGGCCGTTTCGAGCGCGCCCATTTCCACGGGCGTGGCCTCGGCCTGGGTGCGGCGCGTGGTGGGGTATTCCTTGTGGGCCGGGGCCGAAAGCAGGTAGAACTTGGCCGGCTCGGCCGCATTCGCGCTGCGAAACTCGACCTGCTGGCTGCCCTTGCCGATGTAGAGGCAGTCCTGGTAGCCCAGCTCGTAGGCAGTGCCGTCGACCACGATGCTGCCCGCCCCGCCCACGTTCAGCGCGCCCAGCTCGCGGCGCTCCAGAAAGTAGCTGGCCTTGAGGTTGCCGGGATTCGGCAGGAGCAAGGGGGCGTCGGTGGGCTGCGCACCGCCCACAATCATGCGGTCGTAGTGCGTGTACGTCAGCTCGATGGTGCCCGGAATGAAGATGTTTTCAATCAAAAAATGCTCGCGCAGGCCAGCCGTGTTCAGGCTGGCCGTTTCGCGCGGGCCGATAGCAAAGCGAGAGTTCATTTGACAGATATCATTTAACATTTAACAGAAAAAGCAATAAGCCTGAAATCACCTAAACGCATTAACAATCAGCAAGTAATGGCAATGAAATAATCAGCCTGTTAAATGATAAATGTTAATTGTTAAATGAAAAACCTACCGTCCCATCCAGCCGCCGTCGACGGTGAGGATGGTGCCGTGCACGTAGGCCCCGGCCTCGGAGGCCAGGAACACGACGGGGCCTTTGAAGTCGGCGGGCTCGCCCCAGCGGCCGGCCGGAATGCGGCCCAGGATGCTGGCCGAGCGGTCGGCGTCCTGACGCAGGGCCTCGGTGTTGTCGGTGGCGATGTAGCCGGGGGCAATGCCGTTGACGTTGACGCCACGGCCGGCCCACTCGTTGGCCAAAGCTTTAACGACGGAGCCGATAGCGCCCTTGCTGGCCGCGTAGCCCGGCACGTTGATGCCGCCCTGAAAGGTGAGCAGCGAGGCCGTGAAGATGATGTTGCCGCTGCCCTGGGCCAGCATCCGGCCGCCGATGGCGCGGGCCAGCCGAAAGGGGGAATCGAGGTTGATGGCCAGCACGTTGTCCCAGTCCTCGTCGGAGTGCTCGGCCGCCGGTGCCCGGCGAATGGTGCCGGCATTGTTCACCAAAATGTCAATGCGCGGGAAGTCCTGCAACACCTTCGCGGTGAAATCATCCGCGCTAAGCCGGTCGCTAAAATCGGCTTGGTAGGCGTGAAACTGGCGGCCCAGCGCCCGCACTTGGCGGCCGGTGTCGCCGCCGTCGGCGGCCATCGTGCGCGACACGCCAATGATGTCGGCCCCGGCTTCGGCCAGCCCCAGGGCCATGCCCTGGCCGATGCCGCGGTTGCAGCCCGTCACGAGAGCAACTTTGCCGGTCAAATCAAAAAGTGAATTCATCCTTAATCAAATAGTTAAAAACAGCCGTGAGCCCCAAAGGCTAGCGGCCAAAGTCATCCTGCACCCGCACAATGTCTTCCTCGTCGGAAGGATGCTCGGCGTCGGTGTGCTGCCAGATTTCGGCCAGCACGCCCCAGTTGTCGAGGCCCACCAGGCGGTGGCGCTCCCCCTGCCGGAGCACGATGCGCTCGCCCACCTGGTAGCTGCGGACGGCACTCTGCTCATCGGTGGCGCTGATGGCAATGCCCACTGGGCCCTGCACCACCTGCCATACTTCGGCGCGGCGGTGATGGTACTGCCAGCTCAGGCGCTGGTGTGGGGCCACGAGCAGCACTTTAGGGCTAAGCTGCCCGCCAATTCGCAGCAAGTTAACGGACAAGCCATTGAAATAGAGGTCGGCAAAGTGCTGGGCCTGCGTTTCGTCGAGCACAAAAAAGCCGCCCCACGGGCGTGACTGGTCCTGCTGCGCCACGCGCAGGCCCTGCTGATGCAGGGTAGCGGCGACGCGCTCAAATAAGGCGGCTTTGTCAGTAATTTCGGTCATGTGTGAATAGTGAAAACAATATGGTCAAGGTGTAATTCTAAACCAGTCGGCGTCGGCGTAGCCGCCGGTGCGGCCTTCGGTGGGGGCGGTGCAAAACAGGCCCACCTTGGCCCCTACCCACTTTTCGGGCTTGGCCTGGAAGGGCTCGCCCAGCGGCCGGAACGTTTGCCCGTCGAGGCTGTAACTGAAGCGGCAGGTGGCGTCGGGGGCGCTTACCTGCACGCGCAGGTAGGCGGTGTTGGCGGGCAGGGCCTGCTCGGCCACTACCTGCTCGGGCGCGCCGCTGGGGGCGTCGACGCAGCGCACCTGCGCTACTCGAAAACCGCTGTCGGTGCGGCGGATGGCCAGGTAGGCATAGTCGCTGCCCATTACCAGCAGGCCGGCCTGCTTGCCGGCCCACACGTCCCACTCGGGCGTGAATGCCAGCCTGGTGGTGGCCGTGAAGCTGGGGGCGGGCATCTTTTGCAGCAGTAGGTTGGGCACCGGCCAGAGGTTTTTGGCCCCGGCCGGGGCCGGGATGGCAAACAGGCGCAGGTGCCCGCTACCGCGCAGCAGGGCGGCCCACTGCACCCGGTCGTTGGCGGGCCACTGCCACTGCGGGCCCAGCGAGTCGGTATCAAACTCGTCGGTGTCGGGCGGGGTGGCGAGGGGGTAGGAGCCGCCCACGACCGGCTTGCGGTAGCTCAGTACCGGCTGGCCGGTGCCGTCGCCATCGGAATCGGTACCGATGACGGGCCAGTCGTTTTTCCAGGCCATCGGCTGCAGGTGCAGCACCCGGCCGTAGGGGCCTTTGTCCTGGAAGTGCAGAAACCAGTCCTCCTTCCCGTCGGGCGTGCTTACCCACGCGCCCTGGTGCGGGCCGTTGATGGCCGTTTGGCCCTGGTCCATCACCTTTTTGGGTGCCCAGGGGCCGTAGAGGCTGCGGCTGCGCAGGGCCAGCTGCCAGCCGGCGGCGACACCGCCAGCCGGCGCAAAAATGTAGTAGTAGCCGTGACGCTTATAGAGCTTGGGGCCCTCGATGGTGGGGTGGCCATCGGCGTGGCCCGAGTAGATGTTGCGGCCGGCATCGAGCACGCGGGTGCCA
>NZ_BAAGZM010000075.1:0-11864 GCF_054778495.1 Hymenobacter agri | reverse complement strand
GCCCCGAGGTTCCCAGCACCAGCGTGCCGGCCATGCCGGTGGTGCCGGCCAGGTCCACGCCGTTGCGGTCCAGAAACGGGCCGGTGGGGCTGCTGGAGCGGCCCACCACGATTTTATAAGTGCTGCTCGTGCCCTTGCAGCACAGCCCGCGGTTGGCGTAGAAGTAGAAATAGCCGTTGTCCTTCACCACATAGGCCGCCTCCCAGTCACGGGTGCCCGACACGGTGTTGCCCGCCACGCGCAGCGTCGATGCGCCCACTTTCTTGAGGCCCGTGCTGGGGTTCAGCTCCAGCACGCCCAGGCCGCCGTTGAAGGAGCCGTAGTACATCCAGAGCCGGCCGTCGCTGTTGAGCAGAATGGCCGGGTCGATGGCATTCACCTGGCTGCTAGTGGTGGAAGCCGCCACCTGGCCCAGGTCTGTCCACTTATAATTGGCCGAAGCCGGGTCGAGGGTGGGCGAAGTAGCCACGCCAATGGCCGACTGCGCCGAGCCAAACGTGGAGCACGAGTAGTACAGGTAATACTTTCCGTTCATATAAAAGCATTCCGGCGCCCAGAAATTGCCCGCAAAGCCCGGCACCGCTGAGTTTATCCAGGCCGGCCAGGTGCCCTTTGGGAAAATGGTTTGCGGGCCCGGCGTCCACTTCACCAGGTCGGTGGAGTAGGCCGCGTAGATGCCGTCGCCGGTCGTGAACATCCAGTATTTGCCGCCCTCCTTCACGATGCTGCTGGGGTCGTGCGCGCCGGGAGCACCTTGCAGTGCCGCCGCCGGCCGGGCCATGCCCGCACCCAGCAGCAGCACGAGCAGAAAGACCGCCCGGTAAATGGTCGAAAAACGTAGTGTTTGTTTCATGTGGTGGGGTTTTGATGGATGAAGAGAATGGTGCGTAGAGAGGCAAAAGGATTGATGGCGCGCTGCAATCATTTGCAGATAGTTTGGGCAAGGTTAGTTCGGCGTTTCGGCGTGCTAGGGCCGATGCTATCGTTGCTGAGAGGCGCCGCCGCCGGCCGCTAGGGCTTCACTACCGGCCAGCCGCCGGCGTCCCAGGCCAGCGGCTCGATGCGCAGCTTGGAGCGGCCTTTGTCGGCGGCGTCGTAGGCGTGGAAAATGAGGTAGTCGGTGCCATCGAAGGTGGCCACGGCGTTGTGGCCCAGGCCGTACCAGTTTTTGTCTCCGGTCAGCAGCAGCGAGCCGCCGCCCTGGGCCAGGTCCTGGCCGGCCTTGTCGAGGTAGGGGCCGGTGAGGGTTTTCGAGCGGCCCACCATCATTTTGTAGGTGCTCTGGGGGCCGCGGCAGCAGTAGTCGAAGGAGGTGAATAGATAATAGAAGCCGCCTTTGCGGAACAGAAACGGTGCTTCGATGGCTCCGTCGCCGGGCAGCGAGTCGTTGAGCTGCGGGTTGCGCGGACGGCGGGCCAGCGTGCGCCACTGCTCGGGCTGGGCCGGGCCGGTGAGGTCGGGCCGCAGCTGCACTAGCTTGATACCGCTCCAGAACGAGCCGAACGTGAGCCAGGGCCGCCCAGTCTCGTCGCGTATCAGGTTGGGGTCGATAGCGTTCCACATATCGCGCCCCGGCACCGATTGAATAACGCGCCCGTGGTCGGTCCACTTGAAGTTGGGCGCGGCGGGGTCAAGGGTGGGGGAGGTGGCCAGGCCGATGCACGACGTATTCTTACCGAAGGCCGAAATCGAATAGAACAGGTAGTACATGCCGTTGTGCTCCGAAATATCGGGCGCCCAGATGTGGTTATCGCGGAAGCCCGGCACGGCCTGCGTGGCCCAGGCCGGCGCGCTGGCAAACACCGGCTTCTCACGCTTCCACGTCTGGCGGTCGGCCGACGACCACACCGCAATGCCCGGCCCGGTACAAAAGAGGTAGTACGTGCCGTTCTGCCGAATCATTACCGGGTCGTGTACCGGAATGGGGGCCAACGCGACTTGCGCCTGCACCGGCGTGCTAATTCCGAATAAACTCAGCCACAACAGATTCACTAGACCGCGCAAACTAAGCATAAACGATTGTGCAACGGTGGTTGAATTGCAGAGACTCATATCGGTAACTAGCTAAAGGTACCGGGCAAAGCTACAAAAATTATTTACACAATCGTTTGTGAATTTCATTTGTGCGACGTTACATTTGTCGAGGTAGTCCTCACTCACCGACTGATGACGTCTTTGGTGCCACCAGTTCCTCGTCTGCAATTCATCCCACCATTCATTCTTCCCATTCCCATGAAAAAATCTGTACTCTTTGGGGCGCTGGCTGCTTTCGGCCTGCTCATCGGCAGCCACGCGGCGCAGGCCCAGGGCGCCATCACCAATGGCGCGACTTATCGCCTCACGCACTACGGCGTGGTGGCCGACAACTCGGCCGTGCAATACGGCGTACCGGCCGGCTCGCCGCTTTGCCTCGATGTAGACCGCAACCTGACCACTGCCGGTGCTTTGCTGGCCCAGTGGGGCGAAAACACCAACGACGGCCAGCAATTCGTGTTCGTTTTGCAAACCGACGGGTCTTATAAGCTGCGCCACAAAGGCACCGTGCAGTATCTGCAGTCGGTGGGTCTGTCTAAAGTGGCGGGTACCCGCATCGAGCAAAACGTACTGCTGACCAGCGGTGACGATGCCCAGCGCTGGTTCATTACCGACCCCGGCTCCAATGGCCGCTACAAACTCACGCTGAAAAATTCGGCCAATGCCCAAGGCGTTGCGCAGGTGCTGGAAATAGGCTTTGGCAGCCCTGCTCCGGGCGCGCAGGTGAACCTGTGGGATGACAATGGCTTCGAGCAGGCCCAGCGTTGGACGCTCACGCGCACTGCGCTGGCCACCAAGAATGCCGCCGGCGAAGTACTCTGGCTGCAAGCCTACCCCAACCCCGCCGGCCGCGGCCAGGCCCTGCACCTGCGCGTGGAGGCCCAGCGCCCCGGCGCCGCCACCATTGAAGTACTGGATGCCCTCGGCCGCCCGGTATACCGCCAGAACGCCTCGCTCGTAGCCGGCGGCAACCCCCTCGACCTGAACAACGCCGCGCTGGCCCCCGGCCTCTATCTGGTGCGCATGACGCAGGGTGATTTCGTGCAGCAAACCCGCTTCGTGCAGGAATAGCACAGCGTTTAAAACTGAAAAAGGCGCGCATTCCCGGTGGGAATGCGCGCCTTTTTGATTGTAGCGTGGACTTTCAGTCCGCGAGTGAGCGGAGCGAGCATCCGGTCCAAGTACGACGCGGTAGTAGTTCACTGCGCTCACTCGCGGACTAAAAGTCCGCGCTACTATTCCGCCACAAGCTCCAGCACATGGCTCGTGAGGGCCTTCGCGTCGCCGTCCGACACCACCACGCCCACCTGCATGAGGTAGCTGCCGGAATACGTCTGGCCGTTGGCGGCGAGCGTCGATTTCTGGCCGGGCATGAGGTTGATTTCGGTGAGGCGGTAGCGGCGGGCCGCGTCGAGGCCTTGCAGCTTCACCGGGCGCACGGTTTCGAGGAAGCGGGTGTGCAGGTTGTAGCCGAACAGCACGGCTTGGCGCTGGTTTTCGGCCACGTACATCAGGGCCGCCTGGTTACCCTCGTAGGGCGAGCGCAGCCGGAATAGGTCGCCCTGCCAGATGACGGGGCTCAGGCGCTTGTAGTCGCGCACGGCCTGCTGGCTGAATTTCAGCTCGTCGGGCGTCATTTTATCCACTTCGATGTCGTAGCCGAGCTTGCCCATCATGGCCACGTCGGTGCGGAATTTCAGGCTGTGGCTGCGGTTCCAGTTCGTGACGTGGCTAGCGATGGTGTTGGCGGGGAAGAAGTTGGAAAAGCCCCACTGAATGAAGATGCGCTCGAAGGCATCGGTGTTGTCGGAGGCCCAGAACTCGGTGAAATATTTCAGCCCACCGTACTCGGCCCGCGCGCCGCCGCCCGAGCACAGCATCATGGGCAGGTGCGGGTACTGCTGGCGCACGCGGGCCATCACGCGGTACAGGCCGCGCACGTAGTCGATGTAGAGGTGCGACTGGTCTTTACCTAAATACTGCGAGTAGCCGCTGCTAATCATGCGGTTGCAGTCCCACTTCACGTAGGCCACGCCCTGGGCCAGCTGCCCCGCCACGGTCTGGTACACGAAATCCTGCACCTTCGGGTTGGTGAGGTCGAGCACGAGCTGGTTGCGGTAGAGGTCGTCGGGGCGGTTGGGTAGTTTCAGGAGCCAGTCGGGGTGCTGCTCGGCGAGGGCGCTTTTGGGGTTCACCATCTCTGGCTCCAGCCAGATGCCGAACTTGATGCCTTCTTTGGTGGCGGTTTGCACGAGGTGGCCCACGCCGTTGGGCAGTTTGGCGGCGGTGGGCTGCCAGTCGCCGAGGCCCTGGCTGTCGTCTTTGCGCGGGTATTTGTTGCCGAACCAACCGTCATCGAGCAGAAACACGTCGGCCCCCAGCCGGGCCGCGTCGCCCATCAGCCCATCGAGCCGGGCTTCGTTGAAATCGAAATACGTGGCTTCCCAGTTGTTGAGCAGCACAGGGCGCGGCGCGGTGCCGTCGAGCGTGCCGCCGTGCCGGCGGGCCCAGCGGTGCAGGTTGCGCGAGGCTAGGCCCTTGCCGGTGGTGCTGTAGGTGAAGATGAATTCGGGCGTGACGAACGGCTGCCCGGCCGGCAGCGTGTATTCCGACGCGTAGGGGTTGATGCCGGCCGACACGCGCAGGGCCTCTTGGTTGTCGACCTCAAACGCCAGCCGGAAGTTGCCCGACCAGGCCAGCGTGCCGGCCAGCACCTCGCCGCTGGTTTCGTCGGCGGGCTTGTCGAGGGCCAGGAAGAAGCTGGGCGTCTGGTACCAGCCGGCGCGGGTGCCCAGCTTGGTGTCAATCACCTTCACGCCGCTCGTGAGCTGGCTGTCCTGCTGCTTGGCCTCCTCGGCCCAGTCGCCGTGAAACTGACTCAGCCAATACTGCCGCGCATCAAAATGCAGCATTGCCGAAGCGTAATTGGTGAGCGTGACCGGCTTTTTCTCGCGGTGCACCACCTCCGTCCAGGTCTTGATAACGTCTTCCTTCGCGTAAGCCGCGAAGTGCAGCTGTACGTCCACCGGGTACTTCGGGTCGCGCAGATGAATGGTGGTATTGGCCACGCCATCGGCGGCGGGCTGGGTTTGCACGTCCACAAATTCCAGCGCCAGCGAGGGGTTGCCGTCGGCGTGCACCATGCGCAGGGCGGGCTCAAACAGGTTGTCGGTGCCGGCCGGCGGGTAGGCTTCGTGGCGGAAGGGCAGGGGCGCGTAGTCGGCCGCGGCGGGCAGCTTCGTGCCCAAGTAGCGCTGGTAGAGCTTGTGGTTTTCGCCCACGGTCAGCACCAGGCTCACGTGCTCGGTTTCGACAATAACAGTCGGCGTAGCCGCCGCGGCCGGAGCTTGCGCCATTGCCGAAACTTGAAGGAGTAGCAGGGTGGCCGTGAGTACGGATTTGCGCATGGGACGGGGCGGGTGGAAAGTGTGAGGAAAAAAAATAGAGGAAAATAGAACGTCATGCTGAGCGCAGTCGAAGCATCTCTACCGCGTAGGTAAACCCATCGATTGGATTACTTACGCGGTAGAGATGCTTCGACTGCGCTCAGCATGACGTTCCTTTACTTGGATGTAATACTCGCGCCGCTACTTCGCCGCCCCAACGCCCTCGCTCGTCATCACCACGCGCTTCAGGGTGCCGTCGGGGTTGTAGTAGAGGTAGTCGATGCACACCGAGCGGCGGAAGCTGCCGCCGTCGTTCGGGATGCTGCCGTTGTGATAGATGAAGTACGACTTGCCTTTGAAGTCGATGATGGCCTGGTGGTTGGTGTTGGAATTACCCGCCACCTCGTTCAGCAGGCCCTTGAACACCCACGGGCCTTCGATGCTGCGGCTCATGGCGTAGCCGATTTTCTCCGGAAACAGGCAGGCGTAGCTCAGGTAGTACCAGTCGTTGTGCTGGTGCACCCAGGGCGCTTCGGTGTAGCTCGGCAGGTTGGTTACCTGATGAATCTCGCCGTCGAACTCGGTCATGTTGGGCTTCAGCTTGGCCCAGTAGCAGTGCGTGTTGCCCCAGTACAGGTAGGCCTGGCCGCTTTTGTCGATGAACACCGTGGGGTCGATGTCGTCCCACGAAATCTTGCTTTCGGTCTGGCTGTTCAGCACCAGCGCCGAGCCGCGCGCGTCCCGAAACGGGCCGGTGGGGCTATCGGCCACGGCCACGCCAATGGCCTTGCCCGGCACGCTGCCGTGCTCCACCGCCGCGTACCAGTAGAACTTGCCGTTGCGCTCCACCACCTGCGAGGCCCAGGCGTCGTCCTTGGCCCAGGCAAAGGCCTTCACGTTCAGCGGCGACGGGTGCTCTTTCCAATGCACCATGTCGGTGCTGGAGTAGCAGAGCCACTCGTGCATCACGTAGCGCTGCTCGGGGGCGGGCGCTTCGTCGTGGCCGGCGTAGAGGTACACCGTGCCGTTGTGCACCAGCGCCGAGGGGTCGGCCGTGTACTTGTCTTTAATGATGGGGTTGCCGGGCGCGGGCAGCGCCGGGGCCTGCGCCTGCGCGGCAGGTGCGGCGGCAAGGAGCAGGACGGCGGCCAGCAGCTGGCAGGAGAGGAAAGCGGTTTTCATGTCTGTGGATTCCTGATGATTCAGGCGCTGGCAGAACGAAGTAGAGACGCAATATTTTGCGTCTCGTCGTTGCTGATGTTGTTAGGACTGCACCATTTGGCGCGGCTCTGTGCAGGGCCGGCCGTTCAACGACGAGACGCAAAATGTTGCGTCTCTACTCTGTTCTAGCGCTTGCCGGGGATGCGCAGCACCGTGAGCGAGTACGGGGCCAGCGTGTAGCTCACGTTGGACGACGATACTTTGAACGTCGTCTCCTGCGGGGCCAGATTTTGCGGTTTGTCGAGGCTGTTCACGGCGTTCAGGTCGGTGCTGGCGAGCGTGGTGGCGCGGCCGGTTTTGCCGAGCTTTTTCACGCCGGGCAGGCTCAGTGCCACGGGGCGGGCGGTAGCCGAGTAGTTCACCAGCTTCACCACGATGTCGCCGCTGGCGTCGTCGGCTACGGCGCTGGCGAAGAGGTTGTCGGTGCCGTTGGCGGCGTTGGCGGCGCGCTGCACGGGCAGCATGGTGGTGCCTTTGTTGTTGGCGTACAGCTTCTGCACGTAGTAGTTGGGCGTGCCGTAGGTGCGCAGGTTGTCGAACCAAATCATGTTCGGCGTCCACTGCCAGGCGTCCACGTGGGCCAGCATGGGCGCGTACGACGCCATCGAAACCTTGTCGGCGTTGCGCTCCAGGCCAGTCATAAACGCGGCTTCCGAAATGGCGGCGTCCCAGCTGTTCTTGTTGTCGGGGCTGGCGATGCCCACGGTCTGGGCGGCGTACTCGCCGGCGAAGATTTTCGCGCCGGTGGTGGGGTAGTTATCGTAGCGGCCCACGTTTTTGCGGAACCACTCGGGGCTGGCGTAATAATGCTCGTCGATGTACTCGGCCTTCCAGTCGCGCAGCTGCTTGGTGGCGGTGTCGAATAGCGCGCCTTCGGGCGCGGGGCCGGCGCTGCTCACAATCTGCATGGCCGGGTACTTGGCCTTCACCGCCTTCGCAAACGGCTCGTAGCGAGCCAGGTACTGTGGTCCCCACTGCTCGTTGCCGATGCCAATCATCTTCAGGTTGAACGGCGCGGGGTGGCCCATGGCCACGCGCTTGGCGCCCCAAGCGCTGCTGGCCGGGCCGTTGGCAAACTCAATCAAATCGAGCGCATCCTGAATAAACGTATCCAGCGTGGGCTCGTCGGTTGCGCTAGCCGTGCCCGCGTTCGGCCCCTTGGCGGCGCTGCTGATGGGCGCCAGCTCGGCCGAGTTGAACTGGCAGGCCATGCCCACGTTCAAAATCGGCAGCGGCTCGGCCCCGATGTCTTCCGCGAGCTGAAAATACTCGAAGAAGCCCAGCCCGAACGACTGGTAATAATCGGGCGTGAATTTGTTGATAAACTCGGTGTTCCAGCGGTTTATCATCGGCTTGCGCGAAGCCACGTCGCCAATGGTTTCCTTCCACTGGTAGCGGTTGGCCAAGGTGCGCCCCTCCACAATGCAGCCGCCGGGGAAGCGCAGGAAGCCGGGCTTCATGTCCTTGAGCAGCTGCACGATGTCGGGCCGCAGGCCGTTCTCGCGCTTATTCCAGGTGTCTTTCGGAAACAGCGACACCACGTCCAAATCGAGCGTGCCAGTGCCTTCTACGGTCAGCTTGAGGCGGGCGCGGGCAGCTGTGCCGGTGGGCTTCAGCACCACGCTGTACTTCTTCCAGGCGCTGGTGAGGCCGGTGATTTGCGTCTGGGCCAGGGTGCGGCCCGAGGCGGGCGTTTCGGGGCCGGGGCCGCCCTGGCCGGGCTCTTCCAGCGTCACGTTCACGGCCGAGATGTTGCCCGCGCCGCGCCGCAGGTAAATGGAGAACGTGTATTCCGCGTCCTGCTTCAAACCCATGCCCCGGAAGCCTTCGTTCACAAAACCCGCGTCGGGGTTGGCGGTGGCCACGCTCAGGCGCAGGAAGTGGTCGTTGGTGGGGCCGATGGGGTTTTCGCTCGAAATGCGGTAGTCGGCCAGGCCAGCCGCGCCGCGCAGGGCCTTCCAGCCCAGCAGGTGGTCGTCGGTTTCGAACGAGCGGTTTTTCACCCGCTCGGGGTAGAGGCCGCCGTCGGCCGCGAAGTTGATGTCTTCAAAAAACAGCCCGTACATGTTTTTGGGTACGGGCGCGCCGGGCTTGTTCACCTGCACGGTGAGGGCGGTGGGCGCGGTTTGGGCGCGGGCGGCGGGGCCGAGCAGCTGGCCCAAGGCCAGGCCGGCGGCCAGCGGGAGCATTCGGGTGGGAGCGAAAACGGGCATAGCGGGAAAAATAAAAATGATGCGGAGGAGCGGAAGCACCCCGGCCGCCGCGCCCAAAGCGCCGGCGGGTGAGTGCGTACTATCAAATCGATTGTATTGAAACGGTTACTGACACAATCGATTGTGTAAAGTAAAGCGAAAACGTTTACATATGCTGTATCTTTCGCCGAAACTGACCAAATGTCCCCGGCATTACACAACTATTATTGTGCGGTGAAGTAGCGGGAAGCTGCTGAACTTGCGTAGTTTTGGGGGATTTTCCAGGGCAAGCGCCCCGTGTTTTACACAACTGCTTTCCCGCGCACCGCCTTGTGCCCCGCCCCCCGCTTTATGGCTCCCCGAAAAAAAACTGCGCCCGATGCGGCGGCCCCCACCAGCCCGGTATCGATGGCCGACCTGGCCCGCGAGCTCAACGTGTCGATGACGACCATCTCGCGCGCGCTCAGCGACCATTTCAGCATCGGCCCGGCCATGAAGCAGAAGGTGCAGAAGCTGGCCAAAAAGTATAACTACCAGCCCAACCACATGGCCTCGGCCCTGCGCAAGGGCAAGAGCAAGCTGCTCGGCATTGTGGTGCCCTACATCGAGGGGCGGTTTTTCCCGTCGGTGGTGCACGGCATCGAAACCGCCGCCAGCAAGGCCGGCTACAACGTCATCATCTGCCAGTCGAACGAAGACGTGGCCCAGGAGCGCCGCAACCTCGACTCGCTGCTGAGCGCCCAAGTGGCCGGCGTGCTCGTTTCGCTCTCGCGCACTACCCTCGACCACAAGCACTTCGACAAGCTGCGTAGCCGCGGCCTGCCGCTGGTGTACTTCGACCGCGTGGTGGAGGGCGACAACGTGAACACCGTGGTGCTCGACGACCGCGAGGGCGGCTACCTGTCCACGCGACACCTGCTGGCCCAGGGCTGCCGCCGGGTGGCCCACCTGGCCGGCCCGCAGCACCTCAACATCTACAAAAACCGCCGCCAGGGCTATTTCGACGCCTTGCGCGAGGCCGGCTTGCCCGAAGACGAAAGCATGGTCATCTACACCGACATGCTGCAGGAGCAGGGCGCCGCCAGCCTGCGCCAGCTGCTGGCCCTGCCCAACCCGCCCGACGCCATCTTCTCGGCCGGCGACTACTGCGCCCTCGGGGCCATGCAGGAGGCCCGCCGCCAGGGCCTGCGCGTGCCCGAAGACCTGGCCATCAGCGGCTTCAGCAACGAGGCATTCACCGTCGTCACCGAGCCCACCATCACCACCATCGACCAGCGCTGCGAAGAAATGGGTCAGGCCGCCGTGCGTCTGCTGCTCGAAGTCATCGACTCGAAAGGCGAGAATTTCACCCCCCGCCAGGTAGCGCTACGGCCCGAGCTGCTGGTGCGCGGCTCGTCGCAGCGCCCGCCCGAGGTGGCGGAGAAGAAGAAGCGGAAGGTGGCGGTTGGGTAGAAATGAGTTGTCGTCCGTGAAACGGACGGATGCCGAACGAAAACAGCACGTCATGCTGAGCGCAAGCGCAGTCGAAGCATCTCTACCGCGATAGTAATCCCAACGATTGGATTTACTACCACACGCGAGATGCCTCGGCTGCGCTCAGCATGACGTTCTATTTTATCCAGTAATTCCAAACCACCTGATAATTACGGCCGAACCGGCTGGCCCAGCACCAGCTTGTCGCCCGATACATCGACGGCGAACAGGTGCGGGATGCGGCGGTACACGCCTTTGATATCCTTGTGGCTGTGAATGGCCATGAGCAGCTTGCCCTCGAAGGTGCGGAACAGCATGCCGTGGCCGTAGTTGGGCGGGGTGATGGGCGCGGGCTCCTGCACCCAGGGCCCGTTGAGGGTGCCGCTGGTGGAGTAGGCCACGCCCTGCGTGTACACGTCGTAAATCCAGCTGGTCCAGAGCATGCCGAGGCGGCCGGTGCCGGTGCGAAACAGGAAAGGCCCGTCGGTGACTTTGTTGGGGCGGATGGGGCCTTGGCGCGGGTTTTCGCGGCTCCAGGGCGCGTCGCTGGCCCGAAACAGGACTTTGCCCGCGCCCACCGTGCCGCTCAAATCGGGCTTCAGTTCGATTTTTTCTACGGTGCCGTTGTCGTTCTGCACCCACTCGTGGCAGTACACGAGGTAGGGCTTGCCGTCTTTATCCACCCAAAACGTGCCGTCGAGCGTGGACTTGTTGGCGGGCAGGTAGGTGGCGTCCTGCATCGGGGTGAATGGGCCGTCGGGGCGGCTGCCCACCAGCACGTGGCTGGCGCGGCGCTCCAGCGCGCCGCCGTTGCCGCTATCAATTTTGAGGGCCGGGTTGGTGAAGGTGGCGAAGTAGTAATACTTGCCTTTGTAGGGGTGAATTTCGGCGGCCCAAATCATCGGTTTCGGGCCCATCCAGGAGGCGGGGTTGGGCCGGGCCACCACGTAGGGGCCGGCCCAGGTTTTCAAATCAGGGCTTTTCCAGAGCAGGCCGCCGGTGCCGGTCATGTAGTAGAGGTGGGTTTTCGCGTCGGCCAGAATGAACGGGTCGCTCAACTGAATGGAATCCAGCGGAATGTTGGTTTTGATGGACGGCGGGGCCGTTTTTTGGGCGCTGGCCGCGAATGGCAGCAGCGCGGTAGCCAGCAGAATCAGCCAGTTGTTTTTCATGAAGAATCAATTCTGGTTTGAGGTAGGGGCGGGGCTTGCCCCCGCCCGTCGTTCGCACCATTGGGCGGAATCGTGGCAACGGTGCGGGCGTCCGGGCGGGGGCAAGCCCCGCCCCTACAAAAACATTAAAACTGCCCACGCAAAGGACCGAGGCCATTGTCCCACCAACGGGCCCCGGTCCGACTGGCTGCGGCATCCGGAACGGACGCGGGCAACCAATTTCTGCGCAAGCGTGCCGCGAGTGCGGCGGAGTTAAAAAGCAGTTTTGGCGGCCGCTATTCGGCGCGCAATTCGATGGTTTTGGTGGGCAGGCCGGGGGCGGCCAGCGCCACGCGGATAGGGCCGGCCGCGCCGGTGGCCTGCACGTAAAGCAGCAGTCGGCCCTG